>NZ_CAWQOY010000129.1:0-41839 GCF_963896525.1 Nodularia sp. LEGE 04288 | reverse complement strand
TTTTCCTGGTGTCTATTGCGCGGTGGAACCACACTGATCCCTTCCCGAACTCAGAGGTGAAACGCTGCTGCGGCGACGATAGTCTAGGGGTAGCCCTACGCAAAAATAGCTCGATGCCAGGTTTATCAATTGAATAAATAAGAGCCTCTTCTATCACTGAAGGGGCTTTTGTTTTTTCTCTTGCTTTATTTCGTTGGTTATATTTCCCATATCATAAAATCTAGCGATCGCTAGATGCAAAAACTCTCTTAGAAGCTATAAACTGCAATTGTTGCACAAAAAATATACCTGTGGATGCCATTTTAGAACGATCTTACGAATTAAAGCAAGCCTTAGTCGATTTTGTCCTGGATGGAGAAGGAGAACTAGCCGAAGCACTAGAAACTTATGCAGCAGAACATTTGCGCCGAGGTAGTGGAGATAGTAGTCAGCAAAACTTAATCATTGATAGCTTTCTTGTAGAAGGACAAGTTGGTGATAAGTCACCACTTGACTTGTTTATCGAAAGCCATAAAGATTTATCAGAGAGCGATCGCAATTTACTCAATAACTGGCATCGTAGTTTTATTGGATTATTTGCCATAACTAATGTTTTATCCGATGGCTTTGAGTTGACTAATTGGCTTACAGATAAGCACTACATTGTCAAGCTAAATAATATTCAAACTTTAGAGAAATTATCTCGCTTGAAAGTAGGAGAAATATTACTAACTCATATTTTTCCCATTAATAATAGCAACTGGATGTTTTCTGCTCCCTACACCATCATGGGTAAATTGGGTAAGCCAAAACTCGCTGTAGCAATTGGTAATTTCAAAGAAAACTATAAAAATAATCTTTATAGCGATGCTCCTGACTTGTTAGAGGAAGCTTGGCAATCAGTAGAGCAATATCATCAGCAGTTTATAGACTTTTTCGGCAGTGATGAAATTACATTACCGGGATACCAACTGAATAAAAAAATAGCTGAATTTCAAGAGTTAATTACTGAAAAACGTTTGGCAGAGGCAGGAATTGATTCTTCCAAATGTCTGGCGGAAATGGCAGAAGAAGCTGGTGTTAGCGAAGAAGAGATACAAACAGCTGCCAAAGAAGTTGGTGCAGACTCAAATGTAGTTTCTCAAATTTTTAAAGATAATAAGAATACCGGCAAGACTAAAATGGTCATGCCAAAGGTTGATTTACCTGCCGAACTGAGGAAAGCAGAACAAGTTACGGCTCTTTCTCATCCTCGTTGGGGACAAATGTTTTTACCAACCTATAGTAGAATGCAAGCAATTATCTCAGATGAGGATGGGCAAAATGTTGCAGGTAATGAAAAACTAATTCGCCACTACCTGGAAGACAAAAGTATTAATGCTTTTATCTGGCATCGTTTAGCCCAAAATTATCCAATTCAACTAGAAAAGTTGTTGCAAGATTTTCTACAACGTCCAGAGTTTAACCTGGTAAATGACTTAGATTTACTTTTGCAGAAATTCGATAAACTTATAGAGCCAGATTTACCAGAAATTGCCAGTGTACCGATACATCTGCACAATTTATTTCAAGAAGCCATCGCAGAAGTTAACAAATCTAAGCCCAAAGGTAAGGGACAAAAAAAGTCAGCAAAGGGTTTTAAATGAAATTAGTCATTAGCGGAGCCATCATATAATTATCTGTAGGGTTAGCCCTCCTAGACATCGCTTTGATAATAATAATTCGGCCATCTAGTAAGTCTCGAATCTCCTACTATCATAGTAAAAAGTTAGAAAAGTATGATCATCAATCATGATTCCTAATATGATGTCTAGTGTTTCTAGAAAATAAGGGCTACCAGATTCATTTTCACTACTGATGATAGGCTCATCTAAAACAGCGACAACGATAGCAGGTTGATTTTTGTGAGGTATTTTTTTCACTCCCCATAAAAATTTTTTGGGATAAATTTAGTATAGATATAGGGAGTGTCAAAATTTAGGGCGGATCACCAGAAAATGCTGAGATTAAAACTGTGGCAATGGGTAGTATTAGCATTTCCCATTGCAATAATCATTACTTTTTTACTCATCTCCGCAGGGATGCAAATTCATACCTGGGGTATTAGTTGGATTTGGGGTATATTTACCCTGGTATTTGTGGGCTGGCGCTGGCTGCTGGTGAGATGGACTAAACCTCAAATCAATATGGTAGAAGCTGCTTTGGCAGAAGTCACAGAAGAGTTAGAATCAGCCGCAGATCAGCCAGTAGGACTACCAGCCCAAAGTGACAATATCAAACAAGCGGAAATCTCACTGCAACAGATTCTCAAAGCAGCAGAAAGCGATCGCCCGATTTGGGAAGATTGGCAAACCTTTTGGACACGATGCCAAGATTTAGTCACAGCGATCGCGCATATCTATTATCCTCAAGTTCAATATCCCCTCTTGAATATTTATATACCCCAGGCTTACGGGTTAATTCGGGGAACGATGGATGACCTCGATCAGTGGATGCAGAAGTTATCACCAGCGCTGAATCAGGTTACGGTTGGACAGGCTTACCAAGCTTATGAAGTCTATCGCAAACTAGAGCCATCGGCTCGGAAAGTTTTCCAGGCATTGAATTGGGCGCAGTGGCTATTTAATCCTGTAGCAGCAGTGGCCAAGCAAGCTACTAAGGGTTATACTAACCAAGCAACTCAGCAGTTGTTAGTCAATTTAGGGCAACTACTACGGGAAAATGCCTTGCGGAATTTATGCCGTCAGGCGATCGCACTTTACAGTGGTAGCAAATTACCAATTGCAGAAGCCAGTATTTCTACACCCACCCTACCCACAGCGAAGACTCAAAACCTGCGAGAAATATTAGCCAAAGCCGAACCAGCCGAGGAAGTTGCCCAAAAACCCGTCAATATTCTCATTGTAGGACGCACAGGTTCGGGAAAAAGCAGCTTAATTAATACTTTATTTCAGGCTGATCTCGCAGAGGTGGATGTTTTACCCAGCACAGACCAGATTCAAAATTATCATTGGCAAAGTTCAAGCGGGGAAAGTTTAACGCTGTGGGATTCTCCAGGTTATGAACAAGTCAACGGTGGTGATTTGCGAAATCTGGTGCTTGATTATGCTACAAACGCAGATTTACTACTGTTAGTTACCCCTGCCCTTGATCCCGCCCTACAAATGGATGTAGATTTTCTCCAAGATATGCGGGCGGAAGTTGCAGATTTACCTGCGATCGCAGTTGTTACCCAAGTAGACCGTCTGCGTCCTATCCGGGAGTGGGAACCGCCATACAATTGGGAATCGGGGAATCGTCCCAAAGAAATTGCCATTCGCAATGCTACCGAATACCGCGCTCAACTTTTGGATAACTTCTGTAATCTAATATTACCGATTGTGACCAGCGATATCAAAACAGGTCGAGCCGCCTGGGGAGTAGAAACACTATCTTTGCAAATTGTAGAAGCGATCGCTCCGGCTAAACAACTCCGGTTAGCCCGCTTTTTGCGTAACTTGGAAGCCCGTACTGCCGCATCTGCCAAAATCATCGACCATTATACTTTCCAAATGGCAACAACTCAGGGACTAACCGCACTGCTGAAAAGTCCTGTGCTGCAATTTATTTCCACAGTATCAACTGGTTCTCCTACTTTGGCGTATTTGTTGGCAGAGCAAATCCCAGTGGAACAATTGCCGATTGTGATTGGTAAACTGCAAATGGCCTATGACCTGTTTTCCCTATTGCATACAGGTAAGGTTAATCCTGTTAACTTTGATTTGCTATCTCTTTGGCCATTGCTACTAGAAAACTCTGCTGCATCTGACCGCAACGCCTGGGCATTTGGTCATGCGATCGTGGAATACTGGACTCAAGATATGAGTGTAGAAAAATTACAGGAACGGTTTAATTACTATTTAAATGAATAAAAAGCCTATAAAATAAGACTTTTGACTTTTGACTTCCGCCTTGCGGCTATGCATCTTCAATTTCAAGTTGAGCTACAGTCACAGCGTTAAAGGCGAACGCCAAAACTAATGGCATGGGACATTTGAATACAACTGTAGAAACAATAGCTACGATTGTGCCAATTACCGCCGATGCTGACCAGACTCTTTCCTCAACAGTGAAGCCCTTTTCAGCTTTAATCAAGTTGAGGATGTGATTGGGAATTGGTTCAGGCATTACGCATCCAGGAGGAAAAGCCCAATAGTTGTTGCGCCGCTCGACAAATAATTCTGTCCAGCCATTTTCTTGGCACCAGGCTTCAATCCAATCAATAGAGTAATGAGTCATAAGGGTGTTGGTAATTAAGACTTGTGGAATTTGTGTAGTTGGTGAATATAAGTTTGTGGGAGATTCCTTAATAGTTAATTAATCATTAGGAACTTAGAATAAAGTCTCCGCTTGTAAAGCTATATGAGCATTTTTGACAGACAAGAATTGCTTAACTGCTCACATAATTCATAGCCTAACAGTCGATATTAACTGTTGAACTCAAAATACAATAATCTTTACTTATCAATTACATTATTAAGGATTGTAAATAATTCAGTGAACGTCGCCTACTAATTTGCAGTCAAGAATTCGGATTTATTGGTTTTATTGTGGCAAATTTATCTGTAATCGGGCAAGTAATTTTGCTCACACAGAGAAAGGCTGACGCAATTACACCTACAAATTGAAAACCTAATAATCGTAGATTGGTTTGAACAAAGCGAAACCCAACATTTTCGGCGCTATACCTCAAATATTTGTTGGGTTACTCCTTCGGCAAACTACGTTAACGTTCCTCTATCCAACCTACGCAGGTCAAGCCCAAATTCAAATGCGGTAAGCTAAAGAGAACCATTAGATACTTGATTATGTTTTGGAAACAAGGATTAGCATTTATTTTAGGGGTTACTGTATGGTTCCTAGCTTCACCAGCTTGGGCAGATTGGACTCATCCCATGTCTTTTAGTAATGCAGAGTTAGCCAGACGTGATTTTTCTGGACAAACTTTACAAGCGGCTGAGTTCTCTAACGCCAATATGGAATTAGCTAACTTTGAAAATGCTGACTTACGGGGAGCCGTCATGAGTGCTTCGGTAATGACGCAAGCGAATCTGCACGGGGCGGATTTAACTAATGCTATGGTGGATCAGGTAAAGTTGACAGGGGCTGATTTGAGCGATGCTGTTTTGCAAGAAGCTCTGTTGCTGCGTTCTATTTTTACTGATGTGAATATAGACAGTGCGGATTTCACTGATGCAATTTTGGATGGCGTGCAAATTAAAGAACTGTGCAACAAAGCCAGTGGTGTAAATTCTAAAACTGGCGTAGAAACTCGTTATTCTCTAGGATGTCGATGAAGCGTGTTGGTATAATTGGTGGTGGGCAATTGGCCTGGATGATGGGGGATGCAGCTAAAAAGTTAGGTGTAAAATTAGTGGTGCAAACTCCTAGTTTGGATGATCCTGCTGTAGCGATCGCACAGGATACTGTTTTGGCTAAAGTTGATGATGCTATGTCCACAGAGATTTTAGCACAAAAAACTGATGTCATTACCTTTGAAAATGAATTTGTTAATTTAGATTCTTTATCTGTTATAGAACATCAAGGTGTTTGCTTTCGACCCAGGTTAGCAGCTTTAACTCCGCTTTTAGATAAATATAATCAGCGCTGCTATTTACAAAGTTTGGGATTACCTGTTCCCAGATTTTTCGCGGTGGAAGAACCCGAAAATCTCGCGTCTCAAATAGAAGAGCTGGGTTTTCCAGTGGTTTTAAAATCCCGACGGCACGGTTACGATGGTCAAGGGACTTTCATTATTAAAGATTTAGATGATTTGCAGGAAAAGCTAGATTTCAGTAACACAAATAATGCTATAAGTCAATCTCAATTTTTAATTGAAGAATTTGTCCCCTTTGAACGGGAATTAGCAATAATTGCCGCCCGTTCTGTGGAAGGTGAGGTTGTGACTTACCCGGTGGTAGAAACTCAACAAGAAGAACAGGTCTGTCGGCGAGTGATTGCACCTGCTGATATTACACCGAATCAAGCCGCAGAAATTGAGGCGATCGCTCATACTCTCCTAAATAACCTGCAAGTCGTGGGAGTTTTTGGCATAGAACTATTTCTCACCGTCGCCGGGAAAATTTTGGTAAATGAAATTGCCCCTCGTACCCATAATTCTGGGCATTTCTCCTTAGACGCTTGTGAAACATCTCAGTTTGAACAGCACTTGAGAGCCGTTTGTGGCTTATCTTTGGGAAATACCGCTTTAAATTGTGCTAGTGCTGTCATGGTCAACCTCCTGGGGTATGAAATTTCGGGAAGTGACTACCAACGCCAGCGCCAAAAATTAGCCGCAATTCCCCAGGCTTTCGTTCACTGGTATGGGAAAACCGAATCACGTCCTGGGCGCAAACTAGGACACGTCACCGTTTTACTGGATGAGCAAAACCCAGATGCTATCAGTACCATAGCCCAGAATATAGAATCTATCTGGTATCCCAGTTAAGTTCACTAGAAAATTCTCAGACTGAACACACAACCTGTTTTGGAAGGCTATAATAAATTAGTTGCACTACGACGTTGGTGACTGCCATCAAGTTTTTTGATCTATGTCTTTAAAGAAAAGGGAAGCTAACAAGTCTCGTGGCAGTAAACCGGGCGTGTACCCGGAAACTTAAAACGAAGAAAGTCGGCACCCACCTGGTTTAACCAGGTCATAAACTTAGGTAAAACGGCGTTGCGGTGAACTTAAAAATTATTAGCTCCCAAAGTTAGCAAAAACTTGGGGGCTTTAATTTTATATTTCACTGGCAAATATTAATTTGATGATTGAGAAAAACAAAATCTGTATACGTTGATTCTAATTTAGTGATCGTTGAGAGTTAAAATAACAAAAATTGTCTTAAATTGTGGTTAAAGCTACAAAAATTTGTCACAACAACAACTAGAGCATACTGTGTTTCCAGCTTCGGTTCTGAAACTAGATAATGGTTTAACACTTATCCATCAGGAAATTGCCACTACCCCTGTAGTTGTGGCTGATGTTTGGGTGCGAGCCGGAGCAATCCTTGAGCCAAAACCGTGGTTCGGCATGGCACATTTTTTAGAACACATGATTTTTAAAGGGACGGCGACGCTAGCCCCTGGAATGTTTGATCATAATATTGAAACCAGGGGCGGCGTGAGTAATGCAGCTACGAGTTATGATTATGCTCATTACACCGTAACGACAGCAGCCCCTTACCTAGCAGATACTCTGCCCCACTTGGGAGAACTGCTGATTAATGCCACAATTCCAGACGATGAATTTATCCGCGAACGGGATGTGGTGCTAGAAGAAATTCGCTCATGTAATGATGATCCCGATTGGATAGGATTCCAAGCCCTCAATCAAAGCATCTACCAAAACCATCCTTACGGGCGTTCGGTGCTAGGTACTGAGCTAGAATTAATGCAAAATTCCCCAGCCGCCATGCGTTGTTTTCATCGCGCCCACTACCAACCAGAAAACATGACAGTAGTGGTTGTGGGGGGAATTGCTCAAGAGTCGGCCTGGGAACTTGTAAATAAATCATTTGCTGATTTTGCTGCACCTTTAGACTGTCCGCAGTCTGAAAAAATAATAGAGCCAGTTATAACGGGAATTCATCGCCAAGAAATTTGTTTACCACGTCTAGAACAAGCACGCTTAATGATGGCTTGGGTTGTACCAGGGGTAGAGCAACTACACACTGCCTATGGTTTAGATTTGTTGGCGGTGTTATTGTCAGAAGGGCGAACTTCCCGACTGGTGCGTGATTTGCGGGAAGAATTGCAATTAGTACAGGGAATTTATAGTAATTTTTCCCTCCAAAGAGAATCAAGTTTATTTTCAATTACTGCTTGGTTGGAGCCGGAAAATTTAGATCAAGTTGAAAATTTGATTCTTAGTCATTTAAATGATTTACAAACCACAGGAATTAGTGAGCAGGAACTCGCCCGGACACGTAGACTGGTTTGTAATGAGTATGCTTTTTCTACGGAAACACCAAATCAGTTAACCGGACTTTATGGATACTACAACACTATTGCCCAAGCTGAATTAGCAGTAGCATATCCTCAGCAGATACAATCGTTTAATACCCAAGAACTGCAAGAATTAGCTCA
Source organism: Nodularia sp. LEGE 04288 (assembly GCF_963896525.1). NCBI lineage: Bacteria > Bacillati > Cyanobacteriota > Cyanophyceae > Nostocales > Nodulariaceae > Nodularia > Nodularia sp. LEGE 04288. Next base: position 33,733 of record NZ_CAWQOY010000129.1, on the reverse strand, counting down.
ACAGTTTCTTTCACCGCAAAATTATGCGGTTACTATACTTAAACCCTGTTAATATCAGTGATTGGTTGTTTAGTGTTAACAACTAACCAGCAAGAATAACTAATAATTTATTACTTATAACTGTGAAAAATTCCCCATCTTCCTCTCCTATTCATCGCACTGTATTGAATAATGGCATTGTCCTGTTGGTGGCAGAAAATCCGGTTGCGGATATTGTGGCGGCGCGGATGTTTGTCCGTGCTGGTAGTTGTTGCGAAACACGAGAGCAAGCGGGGTTAGCCCATTTGCTGTCAACAGTGATGACAAAGGGATGCGACGGACTTTCGAGCTGGGAACTTGCTGAACAAGTGGAATCTGTGGGAGCAAGTTTAAGTGCGGATGCTGCCACGGATTATTTTTTGTTGTCTTTAAAGACAGTCACATCGGACTTTGCGGAGATTTTAACATTGGCAGGGCGAATATTGCGATCGCCGACATTTCCCGAAGCCCAAGTGGAACTAGAGAAGCGTTTAGCACTACAAAATATTCGCTCTCAAAAAGAACAGCCGTTTACCGTTGCCTTTAGCCAAATGCGGGAGGTAATGTACCAAAATCATCCCTATGCTATGTCAGTGCTGGGAGATGAAACCACAATGGGCGGTTTATCGCGTGCTGACTTGGTGCAGTTTCACCAAACTTATTTTCGTCCAGATAATCTTGTAATAAGTATCGCCGGGCGAGTCACCTTAGAAGATGCCATAGCATTAGTAGAACAAGTATTTGGGGATTGGCAAATTCCGGCACAACCCTTGCCATTAGTTAATTTACCAGAAATTCAGGCAGAACCGCAGCATCGACTACAGCCTGTACAAACACAGCAATCTATTGTGATGTTGGGTTATTTGGGATCATCAGTCAGTTGTCCAGACTACGCCCCATTAAAATTGCTGTCTACCTACTTGGGTAATGGGCTTTCTAGCCGTTTGTTTGTGGAATTACGGGAAAAGCGGGGTTTAGCTTACGAGGTATCGGCATTTTATCCGACAAGGCTGTATCCGGGTTCATTTGTGGTGTATATGGGTACAGCACCAGAAAATACCAGCATCGCTCTGCAAGGGCTACGGAAAGAAGTGGATTTACTCTGTACTACTGAAGTATCAGAAACCGCCCTACAAGCAGCTAAAAACAAAATTCTGGGGCAGTACGCTTTGGGTAAACAAACTAACGGACAAATTGCTCAAATATACGGTTGGTATGAAACTTTGGGTTTAGGACTTGATTTTGATCAGCAGTTTCAAGAACTGATTGCATCTGTGAGTGTCAAAGATGCCATAGCTGCCGCCTGTAAGTATTTACAGTCACCTTATATGTCTTTAGTTGGTCAAGAAACAGCGATTAATAGTGCATTTCCCAGCGCTGAGTGTTAAATTGCGATAGAATCAGCTGTTTTCTGAACACAAGCGGCTGTAATATTAGCAACAGAAGATTTTGGAAATAAAGTCCATGCAATTTAGCCTGACAACAAGTATTTTGAACTACTTTGAGTCGCTAAAAGCATTTCGTTGCAGGAAGACAGGAAAGTTTTATTGGTTACTTCTGTTTTCATCTACGTTGTTACTCATGACCTCTGATGCAGTGGTAGCAATTGTAGCGCCCCAACAAATTGCCCAAGCAACTCCTAGAGCTAGTATTAGCCGTCCTACCCTCAAAGTTGGCAGTCAAGGAGAACGGGTTTCAGAACTTCAGGCGGCTTTGAGACTTTTGGGTTTTTACTCAGGTGCAGTGGATGGTATCTATAAAGAAGACACAGCCAGCGCTGTTTCTCGGTTCAAGCGAGCAGTTGATTTGAATCCAGATGGCATTGTTGATGCTATCACTTGGCAACGACTATTCCCCACAGAGCCAATAGTTACACCAATCAACTCTTCACCTAACCCAGCGTCTAACTTGAACTCAAATTTTCCTGTTCCTACCCAGACCCGCCAAACTACAAGGGCTACGAATCCTCAACCTCAGCCAAAACCCTCACCACCACCGAGAACATCGACGACACCTCCTGGACAAATGCCTGGTGTTCAATATACGTCTCAAGGATGGGCGATTTTACGTTTAGGAATGCGTAATTCAGAAGTGAGGAAGCTGCAAGAACGACTAAAACAGCTTGGTTTTCTCGCAGGCGATGTAGATGGGGATTTTGGCATGAATACTGAAGCAGCAGTCAAAGCTGCACAACAGCGCTATGGTCTGGAGGCTGACGGTGTAGTTGGTGGTGCTACCTGGGAAGCACTATTGCGACGATAGTTTTGTTCGACAACTTTGGCTAATTTCTACAAAAAACTCATGAAACACTTTTTGCTAACTTGGCTTGGTACTGCGGTGGCTTTGCTCATCACCGCTAATATTGTTCCTGGATTCTTTGTCAGGAATTTTGTAGCGGCTTTAGTAGCTGTAGCAATTATTGGTTTGGTAAATGCTTTTATTCGACCAATTTTAAGTATTTTAGCCTTTCCTATTACCTTAATCACCTTTGGTTTGTTTACGTTTGTGATCAATGCGTTAACGCTTTGGCTAGCAAGTAACCTCACTCCTGGTTATGGTTTTGAAATTCAAGGATTTTTGCCTGCTTTCCTGGGTTCAATTGTGCTGACCATTGTTTCTAGTCTGATTAGCTATTTTTTGAGAACAATTTTGTAAGACAGGCAACAGCTATTGTCACCGCCCCTGGTTCCCCCTGTAAGCGAAAAATTCGTTTAGGAACTAATAACCTGATTTCTCTCTCTTGGTTTTTAGTTAAAGATGAGGTGATGTGGGAGGCGGCGAGAATAGCAGCTGCTTCAGCTACGCTGGGAGTTCCCACTGTTTTTTCCGCGATTTTGCCAGGGTTGGGGACGGAAACAGTAGACAAAATATCTGCGGTAAAGATTTTCAAGGAAAAATTGCGGAGACGGCAAAGTTCGATTAAGCCAACTTCTGAGGCTTTATTGTCGATAGTTGCAAGACCTGCGATCGCATTTTCGTTGAGTTGATTTTCTTGAAATACTTGCTGTATTGCCGTTCCTATTAACTGCCACGAACTACCCTTTTTAAAACCAATTCCTACCCATAAATTTTGTTGCTGCATAAGTCATTTGATCACGGTCAAAAGTTGAATTTTTTGGCGAATTCATCAGAGAGCAATATCAAAGATATTGTCATCACTTTACGATGGATCGCAATCGCTATAGTGAGTTAAAAGCAAAAGATGATTAATTTTAGATATCACTTTTTCTTGCCACCACAAACCAATTGCTTCCTGATTATTCCCAGATTTTCGAGAATATGATACATAGAAACTGCTCTTTATAATACTGTTATCCACAATTAAACCTTATATATTTAGCTTATCTAGCACAGTAGGAAACACCAAGGTAGAAACATTTTGCCTGTTATACCTTAGTGTTTCAATTTTTTCCTACTCCAGCGCGGCAAGCTGATAAAAGTTGCGCCGGAGTTTTGTTATCTTAATTTTTTTTTAATATGGTTATTCCTGTGCGCCAGCTTTTTGCAGACTTAGTACTATATTCTTATACCCATTAAATTCTGCAATCATCAAAGCTGTATATCCGCCCCGATTTTTCAGATTTATATCTGCCCCAGCTTGGAGTAATATCTGTACAGCTCCACTATAGCCCCCAGAGACTGCCCACATCAAGGCTGTTGCCCCTGCTAAGTCCTGAAAATTCACATTTGCACCCTTAGCCAGTAACAACCGGATAATCCCTGTGTAGTTGCCTTCTGCTGCCTTAATTAAAGCTGTTTTGCTATCATTCCCTAAAGTATTAGGATCAGCACCGTAGTCCAGTAATATCTTGACTGTCTCAATGTATCCCTGCGATATTGCCAGCATCAAAGGTATACCCAGGGTTGTTTTATTGGTTTTTTCTCCAGAACGCAACAATATTTCAAGTATTTGGCTATGTCCCTGGAAGGCGGCAACAAGCATTGGTGTATCACCCAGATGATTTGTAATTTGGGGATCTGCACCTTGGTTAAGTAACTCTTGCACTACATCAATGTAGCCTTCTACAACAGCCAGATGTAGGGCAGTTTCACCATCGTTGTCTGGAATATTAATTTCGGCACCTTGATCCAGTAAAGCAGATGCGATCGCCTGATTTCCGGCGGCGGCGGCGGCTAATAGCGCAGTGCTACCATCTGCGTTTTTCTGGTTGACATTAGCCCCGGCTAGCAGTAATGCTTGTACAACTTCCAAACGTCCCAAATCTGCCGCAATCATCAACAGGGTTTCCCCTTCTTCATCCGGGAGATTGACATCCGCACCATTTTGGGAAATTAATTCTATAATTGCTGTGTGACCGTATTTGACAGCCAATTTTAAAGCGGTATCATGATCTTGGTCTGTGACATTCACTTCAGCACCAGCTGCCAATAAGACTTGCACCACATCAACATCACCCTTAAGTGCAGCTGCCATTAAAGCTGTACTGCCATCTTCATTAATGGCATTTACATCAGCACCTCTGGAGAGCAAAAGCTGTACAATGTCCAGTTGATGGGTACTAACGGCCAACATCAAAGCCGTCAAACCATAGCGTTTTCTACGCAAGTTAATATTTGCCCCAGCATCTAATAGCGATCGCACAATTTCGGTGTAACCTAAGTTGGCAGCAAACATTAAGGCTGTAGTTCCATCGCGATCGCCAACGTCAACCTTAGCACCAGCAGCCAGTAGCGCACACACCCGCTTAATATCGCCACTTTTAGCCGACTTTAGCAGCAAGACATCGTTATTTTCCATGATCAATATTCCCCGCACCAGCAGGTTTTGTAAGTCTAGTCCCAAAATTTAGTCTGAAATTGTTTAACCACTTTGGCAAGAGGCAAACTAATTCATCACGAAGAAGGAGGGGAAAGGGAGGAACTAAAGTATTACTTCCCCATCTCTCTCATCCCCTTTATTCCCCCACAACTTTTACACCTGGCAACTTGAAGCACAGAAATTAGAGTTATGCTAATTTTTATGAAGATTTAAGAATTGGGCGAGAACACTATGAGTCTGGAACTGTCACCTGAAATTAAATATTGGCTAAACTTTTTTCACCCACTAACCATGTGGGGACTGTTAGCACTCTCACTTTACGCTGCCTACTTGGGTCTACAAGTACAGCGTACCAGAGGCGCTCAAGGAGATGAAAAGAAAGAACTGATTAAAGGTAGATATAACATTAAACACTACCAAATGGGTTCTATACTCTTAGGCTTGATGGTGACAGGTGCGATTGGTGGTATGGCTGTCACCTACATCAATAACGGTAAGTTGTTTGTGGGGCCACATCTACTAGCGGGACTGGGAATGACGGGTCTAATTGCATTTTCGGCTTCTTTATCTCCTTTCATGCAAAAAGGAGCAAATTGGGCGCGTGCAACTCATATTCTCCTAAATTTTGCCCTTTTAGGTCTGTTTACTTGGCAGGCTATTACTGGGGTGCAAATTGTCCAAAGAATTCTCACTAATGCTTAGTCGTTAGTCGTTAGTCATTAGCCGTTAGTCAATATTCAATGGCTAATGACTGTTAATTTAGCCTTTTTTCGGGGAATTACCAGGAAAGGTGATTCCGAGAGATTGATGAAAATCTGCCTGGACTTTGCGAGTTAAGCGGCGAGATACTTGACGGACGATTTGGTTAAGTAAGCGATCGCCTGTAGATTGAATTAAAGATTTGGGCAATCGTTGAATAAATTTGGGAAAGTGCAGATTAACTAACAAATCTAATTCCCATTCAATTTGTGTAATCTCACGAAAACCGCTAGGAGAATTGTTGACCGCATTTTCTACCAATTGTAGCGATGCCTGATAGTCTACGTCATAACCAGGCGGATGGTAGTCAGGAACAGGGATTGTCCGAATCCGATATATTCCTGCGTCTGGGGGTAAAAGTTCTAGACCAATTTTCGGCTCTACATCATAACCAAAAGAGCCAAAGCGACCGATAATCACAGCATAACCATTTTCGCCCAAGGGTTGTACCTTCATCGGTTCAGCACAGCGCGAAAACCATGTGGCGTGAGTTTGAAGATACTCTGCAACTCTATTGGCTGGGGCATACATTTCCATTGAGTCACTATAGTGACCGTAAAACTTAGTGGGTAACCTGACAGTTGCCTCTGTAAGTGTGTCCTCAGATTCTGTTAAACTTGACGCTACGGGCAGAACTGTTTCTTTTATATCCCAAGATTGATATTCGCCGTTTGTCGAAAGCATCAATGTGTTCCCCTATAAATTGGCGTTGGTCCATACATTAAGAGTTCCCAATTTGCTGGTGTGGTTTAGCAGCAAAGGTAAATTTTATGTGAAAACTCAATAAACTGTCATAAACTTGATGAAATCACTAAAATTAAAGAACTAAATCATGACATTTTAGTTTCTCAGGATAGTGTTTTTGTGAAAATTTCTGATTTAATTACTTGGTTTGAAGAATGGGCAAATCCGGCTTGGTGTGAAAGCTGGGATAATTGCGGTTGGCAGATTCAGCCGGGTGTGTTAACAGAGAAAGCGCGGGTGTTGGTTTGTTTGACACCGACTTTGGCTGTGATGCAAGAAGCGATCGCACTCCATGCTAATCTAATTTTTGCTCATCATCCATTGATTTTTAGTCCTCTCAAGTCTTTATGTACTGGTGAGGCGATCGCCGAAATGGCACGATTAGCTTTTACCCATAATATTGGGATTTACAGCGCCCACACCAATTTTGATCAAGTCCAGGATGGTACTGCTGACGTTTTGGCTCAAATTTTAAACTTGCACTCAGTCACTCCTATCGTACCGACACAAGCAGGATTGGGCTACGGGCGTGTTGGTTTATTAGAGCCATTTCTGACTTTACAAGAATTACTCGCGACAATTCAAACCCGACTCGCTGCGCCTCATTTAATTTTTTCCCCAACTGCTGACTTACAGCAGAAGATTTCACGAGTGGCTGTGTTGGGCGGTTCGGGCGCTAGTTATATTTCGGCGGTTGTCAAAACTCATGCTCAAGTTTATTTAACTTCTGATTGTAAGTTCCATCAGTTTCAGGAAAGCCGCGATCGCAATCTGATTTTAATTGATGCGGGACACTATGCCACTGAACGCCCGGCCTGCGATCGCCTAGTACAAAGATTTCTGTCTTTAAATCTAGACTGGGTGAAATTGAGTCACAAAGATGAAGATTTTCGCCAGTTTTTTCCGTGAAGTTAGCTTAATCGGGTAGAATTTATACTTTAATTTTTGTTATTCTTCAGTATTACTAGTCTTGGAAAAATCAATTTTTTTGACCAATACTGTGATCTAAGTCACAGTTAACCGTCATAAGAATCACCAGTATTTACTGTTTTATATCAATGAATAAAAGGAATAAGTGTTAGACAATAAAAATAAGAATTTTATCCTACCCTAATCAACATGATTCGCACACTCGTTGAATCTGCTTTCCAAACTGGATATCTTAGTGTCGAATCTGAGGGTTTACTCCATCAAGTGCTGGCGACTAAGTGCTATAGTCAAGAAGACTTGACAGTCCTTACAGCTTTATATGATGCAGTTAGCGCCGGCCAAATCAAAAGAGAAGCATCCTCGCAACTGCCAATAGAATTTCTCCGCCAATCTCAAATTCGGTGATTCTGCCATTCCATTGTAGTGGCAAATTCCTTGTAGTACGCACACCCAGCTTCACGTTTTCAGTGCGTCAATTCAAAATTATTTGGCGATTGTTGTAGAAAAGCATTAAGGTCGGCGAGAGAATGAGTTAAGATCAAATACATAGGGATAAAAATAAAGCAGAGTTCCCGGACTTCCCAGCAATGCCAATGACTACAAGAAAGCAAATCAAACAACCGCGATCAACGCTTGATTTGGGGTATTTTTTCTTACACAATTACGGAAAGACTCACCAGGTTAATACCTGGTTAGGAGAATTACCGAATTGTGTAACTTCTATGAGGTAGACATTCGCTGATCGACCTGAAGGAAATTGTATTCAACAGGTGCAGTAACTGTCAGTCTGTGACTTCAAATTTCTTTAGATTTTGGCAAACACAAGCAAGTCTATGGGTAGAATCATGAGACCCAGTGATTCTGAACTGCGGAACTGATTTCTCAAAGGTATATCTAAAATGGGGTCAAACCCAAATTTTACAGGTTTAACTACGTTGTTTAAAAAGGTAGAAGCAGTACATGCTACACCGCAAGATTTATCAACTGTGTTGCGACGGGCGCGAGGTATGTGTATTCTTGCGGGACCAGCAACGCTGGATTGAACGCGCCCGCATCCTCGACATAGAGGGGGATTTAGTGACTCTACGCTATGAAACAGACGAGGACGACGAAGTTTGTGCCTGGGAGGAAATGGTTCGTTTAGAAAGCATTGGCTCTGTAACCCAAAAGTTAGCCTCCGTGCCACGCGGTAATGCCGAATTTCTGATGACGGAAGATTGTCCAGAATCAGAGCGTATCCGGAACCATTCTCCCGACTCAAATCCTGAGTAAAGACTCGATTAACCTCAGTGGAGACGCGATCAATCGCGTCTCTACAACAGAGTTTTAACGAAATTCTGCGGAAGTCCCTACTCTCAGCTCCCGCGGGGTAGGGATGGATAGCACGAAATATATAGATTGCTACATTCTGTATGGTTGCGACCCACCCACACGGCTCATAACAAACGGCTACAGTAGCGGCTCGACGCTTGCCAAGACTAAGAGCGTGAGAAAGGGGGAAAGAGTAGACCACTGGTTCGTAAGGCTACGTCCTACTGTAAAAGATCAGCCAAGCCTACTGTACGGGAAAGAAATCAAACTGCCTTGGGAAGCAGGGTGGCTGCGTGGGTTCTTCTTTGAGGAGATAAAGGTAGTAATACCAGAGACGCTGTGTAAGACCATCATCGGGTTCAGTCCCCAATATCCTTGTGATATACCCAACGTGGCAACAGCGAACGAGACACGAACTGATGATGGTTGTTTCTTTGAAGCTCCGGCTTCAGCGAAGCGAGCCGGAGGACTTCACGTTTGAGTTTCAGAATTGGATAAGCGTTCAAAAACAGGACAGTAACCCTCAAGAGTTACTTTGAAGTTATATAACGGAGACGCAGGATTCCAACAGCGTTGTCCTCGTTGGTGGCGGCAATTACCACAAGAATTTATATCAGACCAAGTATAGCGATCGCCATTTTGGTGCAGTAGTTCTCTGGGAGACAATCCCCTCAACACTAGTTCTTCACCCTGCCAACGAGCTTCAATTAAACCAGTATCAGCAAACTGTCGCCAACGGGGGTCATGTGTAATCGCATCGGGTAAGGTGACAGTGATCACTGTTCCTAACTCTGTGAGTTCGCCTTCATAATTCGTTTCTGGGGGTGCTGGTTGTAAAAATGTCTCGCCAATTGGCAGTTCTACTAAAGTACCAGCAGCTGGAGAATGCACGTGATAACGGTTTTGTAGTTCTTCTAAGCTAGTCAAATCTGCTAAGTATGCTGGGGAACCGTGGACAAAAACAACGTGCTGGGGACGCAAATTATGAATTAGCTGAGTAGTCCCAGGGCCGTCACTATGCTGGGCGAGAAGATAACTTTCGTCGCTAGTGGTTGCTGAATATTTTTTATTAAGTTTTATATCAATTTTTTCTGGTAACAGGATCACCCAAGGGCCAGTTTCGTTTTGGCAGTATTGGTTGAAATCAGCGGTGGAGTCTGTAAGTACAATACAGGGAGACTTGCCCACAGTGGCACGATGTTCTGGCTGCAAACGACGGACTCGCGGACGCACTCGCTCATCCCAAAACAAGGGTTGATGGCGAGCGAAGTTCTGCACGGATGGCGGTAAGTGCGGCAGTAGTTCCAGGTAAGCGTCACAACCAGTAGCCACAGCACCATCAACCCAGATATCTAAATCTCGTCCGGTGAAGTGGTGGTGAGAACGTAACAGCATCAACAGTTCTTGACCCAAACCTAAAGCTGGTGTGGGGAGTAGTACAGAACAACGGTCTGCGATCGCGCGATTAATCCGTTCTGCTAGTTGGTTTTCTTGGTTACGGCGGTGGGGATGGCGAGATGTGCCATAAGTACCCTCAATAATCAGGACATTTAACTCTAATCCTCGTAACTCTTCTAAACGCAAACCTTCTACCAAGCGCGAGTTAGATAAGAAAAAATCTCCTGTATACAGCAGCTTATAAGAACGCTCTTCTGTAGTATAGGTAAGTAAAATTGCTACCGCTCCTGGTAAATGTCCGGCGGGAAATAATTCCACGACCAGACCTTCCTGGATTTCTACAGGCGATCGCAACGGCAAAGCATGACAAAGCTGAGAAATAATCTGGGGATCTTCGTCTAGCCAATTCAGCGGTAGTAACTTGCTCGTTACCTCGCTGGCATAGATCGGTAACAGGGGAAAAGCCTGATGTAGGTCTAGCAATCCTCTAGCGTGATCTGGGTGGGCGTGACTGACCAAAACCAAATCGGCTGGAATTGGCGAACTACCTCGACGTGCCGACTTAGCTAACGAGGTCAGTAACGATGAAGTATCCCTCAATCCACAATCTAGTAGAATCCGGTGTGGCCCCATCCGTACTAATAAACACACACCCTCATCATGATGCTGGACACTATAGGGCAAACAGTTTAATTCACTAGCTGCCTCATCAGCATCAACGCCAGAGGATGCCGACAGATTATTCCTCATGCTCTCCTCCCCTCTAAGCTTATGATCATCGACATAGCTCAAAAGCCCAGAATTATCCTGAATCTTGGGATTTTGAACTAGGGGCAAGTTTTGTTCTGCGCCCCTACACCCTGAGAAAGCAAATTTTTGATTGGGGAGGACGCTAACTCCAAACTTCAGCCAGTTGGGAAAATTTGGTTAACAAGAAACACTCATCTTTGAGTTTCCATGAATTTGCCTCTTGCCCATTTTGCCTTCTTAATGTGCAGATCCATTACCGTGATAGTTGTCTGAATCATAAAATCCATTTTTAGTGCCAAAGAACAGGCACGAAACAGTGAACATAACTGTTAATCCCAATAAAATCAGCTTTACATCCATTTGTTTGTTGTTCCTGACTAAAGACTTTTTTATATTAATAGAATGCTGGCGAAATTTCGCTAAAATACCAGAAAATCTTTACTATGCTTGGGCTGATTTCGCAATAGGTAGATTTACTACAATCAGTCAAATTGTATAACTTTTCTGCTAACCTGTCCATCTAGATCATCAACCTGTCATCAAGGCGACATAAATCTTAAGAAAGTCAAAATATTTCCTAGTTGTTTTATTGCATAAAAGCGCCATAAAAATATATTTATACTGTAAAATTTAACACATAAAACTACATCAATGCTGAAATTATGCATCACATTTTAAAAGCCACGAGAGAAACTGTACATCTTGGTGGTTTCTCTGATCTACTTAAACCAGTACTCACAATTGATTCTGGCGATACCATAGACGTGGAAACTTACACTGGTTATTATGTTTACGACAAAGCACCACCGGAGTTTCTCACACCGGAATTTCTGGACATCTGCCAAAATCTAGGGTCAGAACGCAAAGTTGCGGGAGGTCCACATTTACTAACGGGGCCAATTTATGTGCGAGATGCCGAACCAGGTGACGTTTTAGAGATAGAATTACAAGCGATCGCACCGAGTTTACCAGTTGGCTTTAATGCCATTCGTGCAGGCTGGGGAGCCTTACCACAGCAGTTTACTCAACCGGCGCTGAGATTTATTCCCCTGGATTTAGCCCACAATACCGCCGAGTTTCCCGCTCATAGTGGCATCAAAATTCCCCTCAAACCCTTTTTTGGTATCCTGGGTGTCGCCACCCCAGAAAATTCCCGAACTTCAATTCCACCTGGTAGTTATGGTGGTAACATTGACAACCGTGAACTCCAAGCAGGTTCGCGGATATTTTTGCCTATTTTTGTGACTGGTGGATTATTCTCTATTGGTGATGGACATTCAGCCCAGGGAGATGGGGAAGTTAATGTCACCGCTATTGAAACTTCCATGAATGGTAGAATCAAGCTCACCCTTCGCAAAGATTTACAACTGACCACACCGATAGCTGAAACACCGACTGATATTATTACAATGGGTTTTGCACCAACTTTAGATACAGCTTTAGAACTAGCTGTAAAAAACATGATTGATCTTCTGGAACGGTTCACCAATTTATCGGCGGAAGATGCTTATGTCTTGTGTAGTTTAGCTGTAAATTTTCACATTACTCAAGTTGTTAATAGTCCCCAAAAAGGTGTTCATGGAATGCTACCCAAATCTATACTTTCGCAGCAAATATGTTTGTAAATTTTAATAAATATGTCTAATATAGTTATTCAAATGTTGAGTATTGGTTTAGTTGCTGGCTTGACTGGTGGTATGTTTGGTCTGGGGGGTGGTGCAATTATGGTTCCAGCAATGGTGTTGTTAGTTGGTCTGGATCAGAAGTTTGCCACTGGTACTTCTATTGCTGCCCAAATTTTGCCAATTGGTATTTTAGGCGCAGTCGTATACTATCGTAACGGCAACATAAATATTAAATATGCGGCAATTATTGCTGTTGGCCTAATAGTTGGTAATTTGTTTGGAGCTTTATTTGCTAATCAAGCATTTATTAGCAGTGAAATGATCAAGAAGTTGTATGGCATTTTTTTGTTACTTCTTGCTCTACGATATTTAATCTGATCTGAGGAGTGGGGAGTAGGATCAACAATCATTCCTGACTCAGTAAGGGTAACACCCCGCTCCGCTTTCAGCACAGCTATGCCCACAGAGGTTTACCGAAAAATTGGGTTTAAAGCCCCGTCGTTCTACGACGGCTTTTAATTTATTAATGTACTAAGGTACTGCTATACTGATTGTAGTGGAAAGGTAATCAACCACTTAAAAAACCTAGCTGTCGAAAGACAAAGCCTGAACCTTCTCCCAAAGGGAGAGGCTTCGCCAAGATAATTGAATGTATGCGGTTCTACTGCATTATTCTAGTTTCCTCCTAGCAGTAGGTAAAAGATTTATAGGGGCTAGACTTGTGTTGAGCGAAGTCGAAACACGAATCAGCATTTTGAAACAATTTGTTTCAAACCAAACAGGACTTGCACTAATGCAAATAGGGTAGGGCATACCCGAATTAACGCTTGGGGAGAATCCCACCTCTGGTTTAGACGACGCAAGGACTCTAGGTTAAGTGGTTTCGTTGAACCAAGAATCCCCGTCGATTTATCGCGGGGAGTGTCAAAGCAGCACTCAGTTATTGCACTTGTTGAGTGGGTAAAGCACCAGTTCGCACAGCTAAGTTAATATTCTGTCCATTGCGACGCAATCCTAAGCGCACATCTCCCCCGACTTGAGCATTTTCTACGGCTTTTTGGATACTGCTGGCTTCTGAGACTGATTGACCGTTCAGCTGTTGGATGACATCTCCTGCACGTAAGCCGGCTTGAGATGCGGGTGAATTGGGCATAACACGCACAATTAAGACTCCTTGATCTTCATTCACCTTGACACCGCTATTGGGGTCTGAGTTGAGACGTTCCTTGATTTGAGGCGTTAACTGTACCATCTGAATTCCCAGATAGGAATGCTCTGCTTTACCTGTAGCAATTAGTTGGTTGGAAATCCGTTGAGCTGTGTTGATGGGAATAGCAAAACCCAGTCCTTGCGCTCTTTGGATAATGGCTGTATTCATCCCAATTACCTGACCACGAGCATTTAACAAAGGACCGCCGGAATTACCAGGATTAATTGCTGCATCGGTTTGAATAAATTCAACTCGCTTATCAGGTGCGCCAATTTGATTACTACTGCGACCGGTAGCACTGATGATTCCTGTGGTGACTGTATTATCTAATCCTAAAGGATTACCAATGGCGATCGCCCATTCTCCTGCTTGTAGTTGGTCTGAGTTCCCCACTTCTACCATCGGGAGATTGTTGGAATCAATTTTCACAACGGCGACATCTGTTAATTCGTCGCTCCCCATCACCTTACCTTCAAAGCTACGCCCATCTTTGAGTATGACTCTGACTTTATCCGCACCAGCAACTACGTGAGCATTGGTGAGAATACTACCATCCTTACTGATGATAAAACCGGAACCAGTACCTCGTTGTACCTGGCTTTGTTGTTCTGGTAGCTGAGATCCAAAGAATTGGCGGAAAAATGGATCGTTAAATTGAGCAGGTAACCGACTGGTGACGGTTCGGGAAGCTTCGATCCGCACTACAGCTGGCCCCACCTTCTGCACTACCTCGGTAACAAAGTTAGAACCTGTAGCAGTTGGTAATGGAGGCGCAGCATTGACTCGACTCACTGCTAAGTTGGATGTCCTCTCAGATATAATCTCTGGGTTTCCAGCCAAATAACCACCTGCTAGTGTCATTCCTGATCCCAGCAGCACGAGTGATAAAGAGGCGGCTGTCTTTTTCCAGGGGGCTTGATTTTGGTACTTGGTATGAGCCTGATCAGCTGAAATCTTATTTAATGAGGAATCTCCATCGTGTACTTGCTTGTTCATTGCTAGCTCTAAGAATATTTTAAATGTATGACTAATAATAATGTAGATATTATTTGTGACGCTTTTGTTGCAAAAGTATAGCTGAGTTGTGAAATATTTGTGATTTTAGCAGTTTTCTGCTGGTTAGCTGCATTAACTCTAGAGTTGAGCTGATACAAGCCTAGCCCGCTTAAGCGGGCTGAAAAAATTAATGCCTGTTGCGGGACGTTGAGTATATTGGGCGGATGAGGTATGAACTAATCACCTTTAATTAGACAACGCACAGCCAGCTCTATATCCTCTTGTTTGATTAAACATTCTCCCACTATAACTGCCTGTGTACCAGCCTCAGCCATCAGAGATAAGTCAGCACTTGTATATAATCCCGACTCACTGATAACGATCACCCCTAAGTTTTGTAACTGCGATCGCCTCGCTGCCAGCAATTGTTGTGTAGTGCTGAGATCGATGGTAAAATCCTCTAAATTCTGGTTGTTAATCCCAACTAAGCGGATGTCATCAAGCTTGAGAACCCGATCTAGTTCACTCAAGTTATGAACTTCCACCAAAGCATTCATCCCTAAATAGTGAATTACTCTGAGAAAGTCTTGCAGTTCCCGATCTGTGAGAATGGCTGCGATTAGTAGTACAGCATCTGCTCCTGCTGCTCGTGCTAAATAAATTTGGCACGGATCAATAATAAAGTCTTTGCACAACAAGGGCAATGCTACTCTCTGGCGGATTGACCGCAGATGTTCAAAACTGCCATGAAAGAATGCTGTTTCAGTAAAAACTGAGATACAAGCTGCACCACCTCGTTCATAAGCTTTAGCGATCGCTATGGGATCAAAGTCTGTGCGGATATTACCATAAAGTGGCGATGCTTTCTGAACTTCTGCAATTAGTCCAGGTTTATCAGGATTTTGTTGCAAAGCCGTCAAGAAATCTCGCACCGTTGGCGCAGCTGTTAACTGGCGTTGCAAAGAAGCCAACGACATCTGTTGGTGCATTTGTGTCACTTCTTGCTTTTTATGCCAAACAATCTCTCTGAGAATAGGTTGCAGACGGGTATTAACAGTAGTCAATGGGTAAATCATTAGCTGTTATGTATCTGGAGATAGAGTGACTCAGAAATGATCAAGGATGAAATCTTGTCCCTACTGTTTTCAGAGTCGAATCCAGTTTGAGTTCATGTCAAATACTTCTTTCTTTTCCATATCTTTTGACTTGGAGTTGTCCACTAAGCAATTGTTTTTCAACAGTCGAATGTAGGTGCGGTAAGGTATGTAGTCTATAGGGTTGTAGCCAGAAAACCGGAGAATTAATACACAAGCCCACGAATACTTACCAGCAATAATTGCTTTGATAATTTGTTCAATTTGTTCTGTGTTAATTTTTTTAGCGGTTTGTGTATTACAACTATTATTTAGTTGATGCATAGCTTTCCCTCTTTTTTAATTTGGAGTCCTACATCTAGATTCAATTGTGATTTTTGTTTTTATCTAAAAATAAGAGTGTTAGTGGTGATATCATCCAATTTCTTGAGTTGACAGCCAAGTTCACTATCTCCACTGGAAAATTTTAGGATTCCCCAAGCTGATTACAGGCATTTCTGCTGATAAGTAAAAAGCATTAACAGCAATTACAACTTGGTTGGGAAAATAGGGGTGGATTTAACTAGTTAGCATTTTTATCTGCCTAATATATATCTAGTTAAACTAGCCCCTACAGATAAACCGTGTTGCAGAAGCAGCTTCTTTATTAAGCCTACTCAATTTTTAGCCACAGATATATGAACAATTTTTGGATAGACTTATCTCTTCTTTCGCTTTTGCCATTAATTGATTTTAATTAACTGCAATACTTGCTTGTGAACAACTTCTAAAGTAATAAAATATACTAAATATATTTTTGTCAAATCCAAAGATCACAGAAAAAATTATTTTTTTATTTTGGCATTTTAATGTGGGATATGTATTTTTTCTCCTCATAGGTCATCTTTATCTGTAAAAGTAAGTATCATATATTGCTATCTGCCACTGAATTGAATTTAGAAGCAGTTCAATTTATTCTTATGGTAATGATTGAAAAGTCCAGTTAATCAAAAATGTGCTTTTGGAAACATGGTTTTGGGACACATGGTGTTGTTTCAACTACAAATGCCCAATATTCGCACTGGCGCTCAACCTTGTAAGTCCCAATTAGTAATGTACTCATTGCCATAATTGCTGGTTATAGTCTTTAACTAGTTCTATATGTATGTAGTCTATATTTATACAAAAAAAATATTTAGATTTTCCCAACTTGAGCGATTTTAAAGCTAGTCAATAGATTGCGGGCAAAAAACAGCAACAAGCATTGAGCATCTGACGATGTTTTTTTGCTACCCCATATTTCTGGCGTTCAAAATTTTGTGATTATCGATACATTAAGTTGTTACAATTTCTATAACTTTTGAGAGATGTTCTGGTCATACGTATATGATTGTAAAAAAAAAGGTATATCTCATGACAGATGACTAAGCAGATTATTTTATAGTTATATATCTAAATGAGTAAAATAATGGAAGTGTAATTTATGATTAACAAATTGTCTATTTAATCTCAAGATTATAGAGCAATACTATCTAAATTATATTGGACATAAGAGTGTTATTTTGAATCAGTTTTTGGCAAGTAGATATTTTTCTCTGCAACGTAATCTCATTTAATTACTTGTTTATTTATGTAAATAAGTTGAATGCACCTAATTTATATTGATAAAATCAGGTGAGGAGTAGTAAGTAACCTGGAAATATTTATAATTAAATTTATTTTGTTTAAAAGCGTCGATTAATCAGCACTTTTAAGAAGTTGTGATTATCAAATATTTTGTGACTCGATTACCAATTGATAAAAAATAGCGAGTAGGGATATGAATGCTGGCAATTATAAATTAGCGACATCCTCTTATCCATTAGCACTAAAGCCAGAAGCGAATCTGAAATTTGCTATTTTATTGATCAATCAATCTATAAACGCTGCTTTTTATTTAGTACAAACCGCACAGTTTCTTTCTGCTCAAGACGCAACATTGTACAAGCAGCTTAAATATACCCATCAGAAATTACTTTCCATAAAACTGGAAAATGCAAGTTTTTTGCGACACTATTGGTTAAAGCGAGGGCGAAGTATGTTAGCCCAATCCGATATATCTACGTTCACATTACCAGGTTATTTCAGATTAAAATTTGGCGATGCCGATCGCCTCTGGCGGGGCTTTGCCGATCGCACTCAGGAAACCGAATCCTTTTACTGGAAACTACCTTTACCTACATAGATAATTAAAGCCGGGAGATTGACTCTAGCTTTGGCTGTGAGAGAAGTGATCAAGTAGTAGAGGGGAGTATGTACCAGTGGATTGACGAATTACAAAATACTCAAAAGCATTTACAACAAGAAATTGCTGAACTGAAGCACAAGGAGGTACAGCTCCAAAAGTCCCTTTCTCTACTGCGTTCTACCCTGGAATCTACGGCTCATGGCATTATTGCAGTGAGTCTAAAAGGAGATATTCTCGGTTTTAATCAGAAATTTGTCGATATGTGGCAGATTCCAAATTCTCTGATATTATCCAGCAACTATCTTCAATGCCAAGCTTTTTTCGAGCAGGAGCTAAAATATCCAGAAGCCTATGGCCAGGTGATGCGGGAAGTATCCAGTCAATCTGATTTGGACAGCTACGATATTTTAGAGTTAAAGGATGGGAGAATTTTTGCTCAATACTCTCAGCCGCAGTGGCTGGAGGGTAAAATTATCGGTAGAGTATGGAGCATTTGGGATGTGACTCCATTCCAGCCCACAGAAGAATTACCACAGTTGAATGAAGCTAGCTGGTGTACTTTGGCCAAAACCACAAATGCGAGCATTTTTCTAATTCAGGGCTGGGATTTATCTTACATGAATCGGGCGGCAGAAGTCCTGACTGGCTATACAAAAGATGATCTACTAACAGGATTTGATGCGCGCCAATTGTTCAAAAATCAAAAGCGTAAGCAGGTACATAATAAGGATTTAGAATACCAGGAAATCAAGATTCTGGAGAAAAACGGCACAGAACGCTGGTTAGCTTGTGCAGTCGCAAAGTTGGATGAGCAAGAAACACCAGTTGAAATGATTACAGGTATTGATATTACTGAATATAAACAAGCAGAATCGGATCTGAATCAAACTTTAGAAAAAACCAAACAACTCAGCGAACTGAAAGCGCACTTCATGTCTATGGTTTGCCATCAATTCCGCACCCCACTAAATGTGGTTTCATTCTCTAATAGTTTACTCAAAAGACAGATTCATGAATCTCAGGAGGAAAAAACACGACCATTACTTGATCACATTCAATCAGGTGTTGAACAGCTCACCAAAATGTTGGATGATATTCTGTTCTTCGCCAAAGCAGAAGCCGCCAAGGTCAACTATGATGCCAAACCCCTCAATTTGGTTGAGTTCTGCCATGATTTAATTGCCCAAATCCAGACAAATAGTAGCGAGAACCGCATAAATTTTGTGCGTCAAGGTAGCTACATCACAGCCTGTATGGATCAAAAACTGCTGGAACCGATCATCTCAAACTTACTCGACAATGCCATGAAATATTCTCCTATTGGCAGCGTGATTGATTTTAAACTCTTTTGTGAATGTGGGAAAGTAGTTTTCCAGGTTACAGATAGGGGTGTTGGCATTCCTGTTGCTGATAGACAGCGATTATTTGAGCCATTTTATCGAGGTAGCAATATTCATCATCTACCAGGTACTGGACTAGGGTTATCCATTGTCAAAACCCTTGTGGACTTACATAGTGGTCACATTGCTGTGGAAAGTGAAGTTGGTGTGAGTACCACATTTACCATCATGTTACCAGCAGTCAAATCAAAGTTATGAGTTCAGTAGAGTGTTTGCTAATTGTTCTTTGCCTAAAATCCTAGAGATAAAAAAATGATCCAGGAATCTCCGAAAACAATTCTCATAATTGAAGATCATGCTAGTACCCGCAGTCTTTATGTCAGGGGACTTGAGGCTGAAGGTTTTAAAACCATAGGTGCAGAAAATGGTCGTGTTGGTGTGGAAAAAGCACAAACCTATTTACCCGATTTGGTGATTTGCGATATTGTCATGCCAGATATGGATGGTTATAGCGTTCTCCAGAGGATGCGCCAAGATCCTGTGACTGCGATTATTCCCTTCATTTTTCTCACTGGTAGCGATCATCAGACAGATGTTCGTAAAGGTATGGAGTTGGGCGCAGATGACTATCTGACTAAACCTTCTACTTTAGAGCAATTACTCAAAGCGATCGCCATCCGATTGGAAAAGCAATCACTTTTGCATTACTGGTATGCGACTAAATCTCATCAAATGCCAGAATCAGTACCCGCACAGACAACGAAGTCTGTCACCTCTGAGTTAATCTTTCCGCCGATTCCCCATCTCAAAGAAGTTTTCGATTACATTGAAGCTAATTATCATCGAGGAATTACTTTATCTACTGTGGCTGAAGCGGTGGGTTATTCACCAGCTTACTTAACAAGTAGAGTCAAGAAAAAAACAGGTGAAACTGTTAATGGTTGGATAGTCAAGCGCCGCATGGCCGCAGCCCGTCTCTTATTGAGGGATAGTGACCAGACAATTGAGCAGATTGCTACAGCCCTGGGCTATCAAAATGCTTGTCATTTCTCCCGCCAGTTTCGTCAAGATCACGGCATACCTCCCAAAACTTGGAGAAACCAAAATCAATTTTCTCAAATTTCGAGTCATGAGCCGCCGCAATTGCTCAATATTCAGCCTCAATATGAAAACTATGCACCTTTAGGTCGAGGTTAACTGTTTTTGGGCTTTGTCAATTGCTGCACCACTAATTGGATTGCCAAAGCTAACAAACCAATTGCAACTATCCCAAATATCCCAGTTCCCAAAGCAACTACACCTACAACCAAAGTCCGAACAGCAGAGCCAATATTCACCACCATTGGGTTATCTGAATGAATAGGTTTAGCCGCAAAAGTTGTCGCTATGGATATCATCAGCAAATACATCGCATATCCTAACCCGCCAGCAAATACCGCTCCCGTTATACAACGTAAGGGAGTCGGCGGAACCTGGGTTTGAGCTTCTGATTGTGTTACTTTTGAATCACTCATTTCTTCTTTGTGTCTTAGTGTCTTGGTGCAAGGAAAAAAACTTCCTTAAGTTGATGATGCTACCTGAATGCCATGTGTAATTGTCCGCGTCACAAACAATTCTAAATCGTGATCAGGAATTGCCGCTCTCATCTGTAGCATTACTGCTTGTGCTTGTTCTTCAGACTCCACGAGGGCAAACACTGTGGGGCCAGAACCAGACATCATTGTTCCTAAAACGCCTGCTTGAGTAGCAAAGAGTTCTCGCAGTTGTAAAACTTGTGGATAAGCTGGTAAGACTACACGCTCTAAATCATTGTGCAGCTTTTGGGCAATTTCTCCGGTATCTTGATTCAGGATAGCTTTAACTATTTCTCCCGAATGAACTGCGGCTGCACGCGCTGCTAAATTTTCCGTATCTCTGAGATAAGAACTGCTAAATTCTTGGCGATAGGTTTTGTACGCCCAAGCTGTGGAAACTTCAAGGCTGCGATATTTCGCCAATACTATATATATAGTATCCAAATTTGCTAAAGGCGAAAGTTGCTCACCTCTACCTGTAGCAATCACTGTTCCACCCGCAACACAAAATGGGACATCTGAACCCAGATTAGCACCCAGTTCTTCTAATTCTAATTTCGTTAGTCCCAGATTCCACAGTAAATCTATCCCCACCAATACGGCTGCGGCATTTGTCGAACCTCCCGCTAACCCAGCGGCTACGGGAATGTGCTTGTTAATTGTAATTTCTACACCCCCATATTTAGCCAAGGCTTCGGGAAATTGCGCCGCCATGAGTGCGGCTGCTCGGTATGCTAGATTACTTTTATCTGTGGGTACTTGTGGGTGGTTACAGTTGACGAAAATCCCTTCTGTGCTTAGGGATTGAACATTAATTTCGTCGGCGAGGTCGATACTTTGCAGTATCATAGCTAACTCGTGATAACCATCGGGACGATCGCTGATGATTTCCAGATATAAGTTGATTTTGGCGGGAGCAATTAAAGTGTATGAACGCATTTTGAGTGCTGAATTGTAGTTACTCAGTTGTGAGTAAATTAGTTAATGTTACCCATTGCTGAACGCTGAGGTCTTCGGCTCGAACTTGGGGATTTATTTCTAATTGTTCCAGTAAGTGGGTCAGGCGATCGCGTTCAACAACCGATTGCAAATTATTTCTTAACATTTTGCGTTTCGCCCCAAATCCCAGTTTTACCAAATTCTCAAATTTGCGGGGGTTATGTACTACTGTTTCTATCTGTCGGGGACGCAACCGCACAACTGCTGAGTCTACCTTTGGTGGTGGGTAAAATGCAGCTGCGGGAACGGTGCAAATAAATTCACAATCAGCTAAATACTGCACCCGCACACTCAAAGCCCCAAAAGTTCGGGAACCAGGGTTAGCATACAATCTGTCGGCTACTTCCTTCTGCACTAGTAGGACGATGGAGTCAAATGGTTCTGGGTTGGGGTTGGCGATCGTCCCTAACAATTTCTCGATGATTGGCCCTGTGATGTTGTAGGGGATATTCGCTACGACTTTATTGGGCTTTTGAAAGTTGGGAAAGGCTGCTAAAGGAGATGCTAAATCTAAGGTGAGGAAATCTCCTTGCAAGAGTAAAAAGTTATCTTTTTTACCGAGTTGCTTGGCTAACTGTTTGCACAAATCCAAGTCTATTTCTACTGCGACAAGCGATCGCACCAAGGGGAGTAAACGCCGAGTCAGAATGCCGGTACCTGGGCCGATTTCCAAAACGCGATCATCGCTCTGGTGACATTCTGCTGCTTTAATAATTGCATCCAGTGCCTTTTCACTTTTGAGCCAATGTTGAGCAAAGGACTTGCGCGGTCTAATCATTAATTTTCCTGAATATATCTAGTTTTTGAATTTTTTCGTGTTTCTTACTTGACAATATAAAATTTCCATGAATTATCTAACTATATCTTGACTTGAAAACTTAAAAATGGTAATCAAGTGAATCTTAGTCTTGTGGAGAATACTTGATCTAATAGCCTAGTACCGCAAGGCGGAAGTCAAAAGTCAAAAGTCAAAAGTCAAAAGTCAAAAAGCTTATAATATGGGCTTTTCATGGATTTTGAATGGTTTGTTTATTTTCGCCGACTTGTACTAGTAACTTATTTCCAGGCCATTGTTAGGACTTGCCTAGCTAGCATTTTCTCGAAATCGCCATTTCTACCGTTGTATGGATATTTGTGGGAAAATTTCAGATAGATACCTAAATTATCATGTTAGACACACCTTCAGACAGCATTTGGATTGTTACCGATGACACTCCCCAAATTTCGACTTCTAACGGCGTGAAAAGCGGGACTACCACTACAAGAAGCTGGAGCGAAGAACCTCCAAAGGATACCAGGAAACGGGTAGGAGATGCTGTTCAGGTTAGCACTCAAAAATTAGAGCAAGAAATGACCCACTTTTTGCAAGTGGTAGGGCGCTTATTTAACCGTGCAGAACAACAAGCTAAAGTTAACTCTGGGATGCAGTTAGACCAAATTGAGTTATCGGTAGAAATTAGCGGTGAGGGAGAAGTTAAATTAATTGGCAATGGTGCAAAAGCTGGGGGTAAAGGAGCAATCAAACTGACCTTTAAACGGCAAGAGCCAAAGTGAGATGGTAAAAAATTGGGCGATCGCGATCGGCATTAACCGATATGATTATTTGCAACCGCTAAATTATGCCAAACGGGATGCACAGTTAATCCAGCAGTTTCTCCAAAATCAGGCAGGGTTTGAGCAGATATATTTCTTCTCGGATGACTCCCCTGATATTGACGGAAAATCGACTCGCCCAAATCGTGCTAACTTGCTACGAGTTTTGCGGCAGTTATTTGAAAATCCTTTCATGAGTGCGGGTGATAACTTTTGGTTTTTCTTCAGTGGTCATGGCATTAGACACGCTGGACGTGATTATCTCATACCCTGCGATGGCGACCCAGAAGATATCCCAAATACAGCAATTGCCATTAATTATGTCACTGAACGCCTGCGTCGCTGTGGTGCTGATAATGTGGTTTTGATGTTGGATGCTTGTCGTAGTTTAAGTACTCGTGCAGGTGAAGGTATTGGACGACAAGCGGCTGAAGAAGCACGTCAACAAGGAGTTATCAGCATATTTTCCTGTAGTCCCCAGGAATATTCTTATGAAATTGAAGCATTACAACAAGGTGCTTTCACCACGGCCTTACTAGAAGGGTTAGGAATTCAAGGTAAATGTGCCACTGTTGAAAGATTGAACCAGTATTTAAATGTTCGTGTCCCTGAAATTGTTAGTGAATATAATCACGGGAGGCAAACGCCTTATGTGATTGCCGAGCCTGTAAATAAATCTCATCTAATACTTGTACCTCAATATGCAACTTTAGCGGATATTGCCACACTTAAAACTGATGCTTATCGCGCAAAAGACGAAGGTAATCTAGATTTAGCAGAGCAGTTATGGATTCGAGTGTTGGCAGCTGCTTTAGGACAGGATATAGAAGCGGTGAGAGCATTACAAAAGATTGAACAGTTACGAAATAATTCTTCTCATCCTGATTTGCCTCAGCAATCAATTCCAGACAATTCTAGTAAGGGAACAAGTCAAAGACCCACTACTCCAATACAGTTAAAAAATTCTTCACCACAGTTACCAATAATAGCTAACTGGTCACGACGGCGAATAATTCAAACTGTGGGTATGGGGGCTGGTGGGTTAGGTTTGGCAATTGTAACGCCACATCTGTGGGAATATATTTCAGGAGGACAGAACCCCGGTTTATCGCTGCAAACCTTTTCATTTGAAACTGTGACTGTGAACGCACAAGGAAAAATCACCAATCGCCCCAGCAGCCAAGCAGAATACTTTGTTGAGGATTTAGGGAATGGTATCACCTTGGAAATGATGCAGATACCAGGGGGAACATTTACAATGGGTTCACCAGTAGGAGAGGAGGGACGATTGAATCGTGAAAATCCCCAGCGTCAGGTAACAGTCCCTGGGTTTTTCATGGGTAAATATCAAGTTACTCAGTCACAGTATCAAGCAATTATGGGGGAAAATCCTGCTAAATTCAAAGGTGATAAACGACCTGTAGAACTAGTAAATTGGAATGATGCCGTAGAGTTTTGTCAAAAGTTGAGTGAAAAGACAGGAAAAACCTACAGGCTACCCAGCGAAGCCGAATGGGAATATGCTTGTCGTGCGGGAACAGCTACACCCTTCTATTTTGGTGAAACGATTACCACTGATTTAGCAAACTATCGAGGAACAGACCGCGATGATCAGGGTAAATTATACCCAGGCAATTACGGCAATGGGCCAAAAGGTGAATTTCGTGAGATGACAACACCCGTAGGACAATTTCCACCTAACTCTTTCGGCTTATACGATATGCACGGTAATGTCTGGGAATGGTGTCAAGATACATATAAAGAAAATTACGAAGAAGCGCCCACAGACGGTAGCGCATACCTTAGTAGTAATGATAATAATTCTATGTTACGCGGCGGCTCGTGGTACAACGATGCCAAAGCCTGCCGATCTGCTGCTCGCCATAGGTTCGAGCGCACGGGTCGTGGTAGCAATCTTGGTTTTAGGTTGGTCTGTGTGGTTGCGTGAGCGCTCGCGAAGATCAGAACAGTCCAGACCTCTTCAAGAGAGGAAGGCGACGACCTCCGAAGATCAAACCGAATCCCATAGCTTGGTAGGTTGCAAAGCCGAAGACTTATCCTATTCAACCATATTTCCGTAGCAACTATAGATATTATTTATATCTCTTGTTTTACTTAAGCACGAGATGCTTTCATTACCACATTCCTCCACTCGATTTTACTTCGAGTTAAATATTGCAAAATCACTGGAGCAATGGGTAATTTTGGAAAACACAACTACTATATTTTATATATTTACCATTATTTAGAACATTAATTTGTAAATTAGTTTCATTCTTAACTGTCTCGCTTCTATTGGCTAATTATGCTTAATTATAATTAATAATTATTCACTGCCGAATGGGAATTTCAATCACAAATTCTGCTCCTTCCCCAGGGATGGAATTACAAGATAAATGTCCCCGATGTTTATCTACTATAATCTGATAACTAATAGATAGCCCTAATCCTGTACCTTTCCCCACCTCTTTAGTTGTAAAAAAAGGATCAAATACTTTGTCTAGTGTTTTTTGAGAAATTCCTTGTCCATTATCTGCAATGCGGATTGCTATTCTGTTTGTATTGACAATTTCAGTAATAATATTAATCTGTCTTTTATCCCCGACAAAAACTTCTTCTAACACATCAATAGCATTACTCAAAATATTCATAAATACTTGATTCAACTGCCCAGGATAGCATTGAACAGCCGGAATTCTACCATATTCTTTAATCACTAATATTTCGGGATGATGCGGTCTTGCTTTCAGGCGGTTTTGGAGAATCATCAAAGTGCTATCAAGCCCTTCGTGAATATTCACCTGTTTAAATTCGGCTTCATCTAAACGGGAGAAATTCCGCAGAGATAACACAATTTCTCGAATCCGATCAGTTCCTACCTGCATAGAGTTAAGCAGTTTAATCAAGTCTTCTTTGAGAAATTTTAAGTCGATAGCTGCAATTTCAGATTTAATTTCTTCCGGGGGATGGGGAAAGTGTAATTCATAGAGTTTTATTAGCCGCAGCAAGTCTTGAACATATTGACTGGCTGGACTGAGATTACCATGAATAAAATTTACTGGATTATTAATTTCATGGGCAATACCCGCAACCATATTACCAAGTGAAGACATTTTTTCACTGTGAATAAGTTGAGATTGGGTGCGTTGCAGTTCGTATAGGGTATTTTCTAGGTCTTGGGTTTGTTGCTGCAATTTGATTTCCGCTTGCTTGCGTTCTGTAATGTCACGCGTAATACTTGCTAAACACAATGGCTCACCAGTATCAGAACTTTTAACCACAAACAGGTTCATTTCAATTGGAATTGCTTCATCAGTCTGAAGATGTCGCAAACGATATTCACCTTGCCACAGACCACGCTCCATAGCAGTAGGTATAATTTGCATCTGCATTTCTTCTCTGTCTTCAGGAAGGAAATAATCAAGAAGATTGAATCTTTGAGCAACTTCTAAGCTCTTAACACCCACGAGTTTGAGTCCAGATTCATTAATAAATAGGCATTCTCCTTCTAGAGAGGCACAACCAATCAAGTCATTGCTATTTTCAATCAGTGAGACAAACATTTGTCGGTCTTGTTCGGCTTGCTTGCGTTCTGTGATGTCAGTGACTGTAACCACAAGCTGATCAATTCGTAAAGCATTGTCAAACAGAGGTGTGATATTCAAGAGCCACCAAGTTTCCTTGTCATTGACAGAAAAAGACTCTTCCAATAATATGCTTTTGCCAGACTCAACACATTCCCGATAATGATCACGATAAATATCCGCTATATCAGTAGGTAGTACCTCAGCCATGATTTTTCCTGGAAACGATGCTAAAGGTATGGGGCTAGTTCTCAAAATAGCTGGATTAAATTTAACGTAACGAAATTCTTCTCCATTGTTGATCACGTCTAAAACATAAATGCCGTAATCTACATTTTCCCAAATGCTTTGTAAAAACTGTGCCTGCTCTTGAAGTTTTTCTTCTGCTTGTTTACGGTCTGTAATATCAACCATACAGCCATACCAAATGATTTCACCATCTGCTTGGCGTTCTGGGCGAGAGGCTGACTTGATCCATTTGTACTGACCAGAAGGTGCCAGAGTCCGCCACTCATATTCACAGTTTTGCAGTGTTTGGGCAGAGTGAGTGATCTCTGAGTGCAAGTCTGGAAAATCATCAGGATGAATATTCTTAAAAACCAAGGTTGCATCTTTTTGAACTTCTTCTGGCTCTAGTTCCAAAATTTCTCGACATCCCGAAGACACGAAGGGAAAAGACATTGTGCCATCCAGGTCAAGACTAAATTCATAAAGCATCCCTGGTACATTGTCTGCTAGTCGCTGCCACCGTTCTTCAGCTTGACGTAAAGCAGCTGTCCGCTCTTCAACTCTGGCTTCTAGCTCCTCATTCAGTTTTTTTAGCTCTGCTCCTTTTTGCTTAATCTCAGTAATATCCATTAGCACTCCGCAAAAAATTACCTCTTGTTGTTCATTTTGCATAGGAGTTGAATCTCCGCGCCACCAAAGTATTTCTCCGTTAGGCTTCACCAATCTTCCCTCATAATGCCAAGGAGTAGAATGTGCTACTGCGTCTTCTACTGAAGCAACTAAGCTGTCAAAATCCTCTGGATGTAGCCGAGCAAAAAAGCTATTTAAATCCTCAATCATTGCGGCTGCGGTAATACCTGCAAGTTCCCAGATAAAATCGCTTATATAGTCCACGCCCCAAACACCATTACGGATTGTGAATTGAAAAATCGCCCCAGGCAAATTAGCGGCGATATCTCGGAAGCGTCTTTCACTATTTGCTAGGGCGATTTCTGCTTGTTTGCTAGCAGTAATCACTTCTGTGAACATGATGATACCACCGACTGCGCCAGAGTCTTCGTACCAAGGATATATCTCCCATTTCACCCAATCGGTTTGACCATTTGCACGTAAGAAAGCATCTTTGTTACTTTTCTCAATGTCTCCCGCCAAACAGCGTTGATGAATTTTCCGCCAATCCTGGGAAACATCGGGGAAAATTTCATAATGAGATCGCCCAATAATATTTTCATCGCCTAAGCCGTAATCTTCCCGCCAACGGCGATTTACTAACTGGTATTGCATTTGACGGTCAAATATGGCGATCGCCGCAGGTGTATACTCTATAAGTAAATCTATTTGCTCTTGGCTATATTTCAGGTTATTCCGGATGACTCGCTGACGCAGTTCTATCAGCTCTTTTTCAAGAGATTCATAGGTATTTTTATCGACAGTGATGAGATTACCAGTCATAGTCTCGTCAATTTCCAAGTAAGGGGATAAAGTTAACTTCAGGATCTATTTTTCCCAATCTCAAGTTTAAAATCTAAAATTAACGCCATAATTCTCCTAATTTATCCTAACTTACGCTGTTATGCAGCTTGGTATTTTGCCCTTTTTAGCCTTCACAACCAAGCCGACAAAGAAGACAAGGAGAAAACAATTATTTTGACTATGCAATTAGGAAAACTTATTTCTCTGAAATCCTAAACTTGGTATCCATTAGAATTTTTAGTCCATAAATTTCAGGATAATTACTGTAATTTCTGAGTCAAGAATTTGACAACTGGTTAAGCTTAACAGCTGCTTGTGCAATTTTGGGAAATTTATGCGGAATTGATACCAGTGGCACTGAAGTTAATAGATAATCACATAACCATGATCAATATGACCAACAAAAAGTATCTTTTGCCATTTATAGTAGTAGCGATCGCAGCTAGCATCAGTAGTTGTAGTCCTACTTCCAGCACTATCGAGAGTGAAACACCATCTTCTCTTACCACACCAAAGGCGACTCCAAAAACACCTGCGGCAACTTCTCAAACTCCCACGAGCCAAACTGTTAAAGTTATTTTATATACTAGTGATAATCAATGTCAAGAATTAATCCCGCAACAAGTTTCAATACCAGCGGCAGAACCTATTAGCAGTGCGGTGGGTAAAATTATCGCAGAACAAGATACAGCTGACTTTGACTTGTCTGGTTATCGTGTTCAAGTTCAAAATAGCGTTGCTACAGTTGATTTGCGGCTATCTCCTTTGTCGAAGCGGCAGTTCGTTTCGCTTTCTAGTTGTGAACAGTTTGCTCTATTTGGCAGTCTCCGCAAAACTTTAATGAGTAATGCTGAATGGAATATTAAAGAAGTTCGCTTCACAGAGCAAGGTAAGGAAGTAATTCTTTGAAACACTGAGGGAAGTGTAGAGGATATTATGTTAACCAAAATTTATAATTATTCATTGACGAATGGGAATTTCAATTATAAATTTTGCACCTTCTCCAGGAATTGAATGACAAGATAAATTTCCCCGATGTTTATCTACTATAATCTGATAACTAATAGATAGCCCTAATCCTGTACCTTTCCCCACATCTTTAGTTGTAAAGAAAGGATCAAATAATTTGGAAAGTATTTTTTGAGGAATACCCAGACCATTATCTGCAATGCAGATTGTTACGAGGTTGTTATGTAAAAGTTCCGTACTAATATGAATTTGCCTTTGTTCTCCGACGAAATTTTCTTCCAAAGCATCAATAGCATTACTTAAAATATTCATAAATACCTGATTTAATTGTCCAGGATAGCATTGAACCGCAGGAATTTTACCATATTCTTTAATCACTAATATTCCTGGATGATCCGGTTGTGCTTTCAGGCGGTTTTGGAGAATCATCAAAGTACTATCAAGACCATCGTGGATATCCACCTGTTTAAATTCGGCTTCATCTAAACGCGAGAAATTCCGCAGAGATAACACAATTTCCCGAATCCTCTCAGTTCCTACCTGCATAGAATTAAGCAATTTAATTAAGTCTTCCTTGACAAATGCTAGGTCGATAGTTGCAATTTCTGCTTGAATTTCTTCTGGGGGATGGGGAAAGTGTAATTCATAGAGTTCTACTAGCCGCAGCAAGTTTCGCGCATATTCATTGGCTGGAGTGAGATTACCATAAATAAAATTCACAGGATTATTAATTTCATGGGCAATACCCGCAACCATATTACCAAGTGAGGACATTTTCTCACTTTGAATTAGTTGAGATTGGGTGCGTTGTAGTTCGTATAGAGTATTTTCTAGGTCTTGGGTTTGTTGCTGTAATTTAATTTCGGTTTGTTTGCGTTTTGTAATGTCGCGCCCCACACCTGAAATTGTGACTTCGCCAGTCGGACTGGTGACGGTTGAGGTATTAGAACTAATCCATCGCCAGCTACCATTTTTGTGCTTGACTCGCATCTCTATACCAGAATGTTGTATCTCAGTTACCGCCCTCTCTAAGGCGGAGTAGTTAGTAGGTAAAAATTCAGGATCTGTAAACTCCTCTATGGAATGACCGACTATTTCCTCAAGGCTATATCCCAAAATTGCAGTGATGTTGGGTGAATGATAAGTAAAAATGCCGTCTTGGTTCAGGATATATATCAAGTCATTGGCATTTTCAACGATGCTACGAAACTGTAATTCGCTCTGCTGAAGAGCTGCTTCGGTGCGTTTACGTTCTGTAGTGTCAGTCCCTACTGAGAGAATTTCTTTTAAGTTGCCCTGTTCATCCAAAATGGGTTTATTTGCCCACACTACCCAGACGCGATCGCCATTTTTACATAAATTCTCATTTTCATTAAATAAATAATTGTTTGGGTTTTGGCAAATATCCACCATTAACGCTTGTAAGTCGCGTCCAGAGGTTTCTGTTTCGGGAACAATTGTGCCGATGACGTGATGTTCGACAATCTCATCTAAATCGAAGCCAAAAAACTTTTGACCATAATCATTCAAAAAGATCACATTACCATTGCTATCCCAACGCAGAATGATACAGTTAGCAGTTTGTACCAAATCGCGATATTTTGCTTCACTTTGTTGTAGGGCTTTTTGGGTAAGTTTACGTTCACTAATATTTCGCACTATTGCCAAAATGTGTGGCTTACCGTTGTAAGTGCAAATCGTTCCTTCCACTTCCACATCAATTAACGTGCCATCTTTGCAGATATCAACTGCCTGCCCATAAAATGCTTTATTCAATTGAATTTTCTGCACATAGTCTTGAAAAACATGATGTGAGTCTGAGTGTATATAATCAAATGGATGTAAATTAATAAACTCTGCGTAAGTGTAACCGTGCATTCGGCAAGCAGCCGGATTTACTTCAACAACTTTTTCCGTTTCTATTTCCGTAATAAATAGTCCATCATTGATGGCGGCAAAAATTGCCCGATATTGGAGTTCACTTTGTAGTAGTGCTTCTTCTGCTTGTTTGTATTGTGTAATATCGCTAAAACTCCAGACTCTACCAATAATTTGTTTTTCTAAGGATTGCGGATGAGAATATTGCTCAAATACTCTGCCATCTTGCAGTTCTAATAAATCGTAACTATCGATTTCTGGCTGTGTGTATAACTCCCGGACTCGTTGCGTAAATTGATGAGGATCTTTGAGTTGGTTTGCCAGATAAGCAATACACTGTTCATCATTTAGTGCTGTCAGAACTTCTGGGGGAACTGACCACATTTCTAAGAACTTTTGGTTGTAATTGACGATATTCCCCACACTATCGATGGCTAAAATACCGTTTGGAATTGATTCCAAGGTAGCGCTTAGTAAAGCTTGCTGGGCTTCCTGGCGTTGGCTGATATCTTCCTGAGCCTGCGTTACATCCCGAATCACCAATACGGCACAATGATCACTGGCTACTCTTGCACAACTGCCTGAGATTTGCAACATTCGGGAACGCTGATTGCACTGAAATTGATATTCTGTTGTTTTATACGCCCCAGTATGTATCAGAACATCGGGGTAAGCTGGTAAATCAACAAGTTTTCCCGCCTGGACTAGAGGCAATAAATTACTCAGGATTGCGCCGCTAATATGATTCGGTGGTTGGTTTACCAAATGCTCAAAGCTAGAATTGCACCATTGAATCCGCCCATTTTCTCCCACCCAGACTACAGCATCTGCGATCGCACTTAATGTTACTTCCATCTTGGTGAGAGTAGCCTGCAATTTTCTCACCTGTTCTAGCTGTTCAGCACTCATCACCAACTCCTTGATGCTTCTAGGATAGAGATTGTATCGTTAGTGCATCACTTTAAGACTCAACTACAGCAAAATTACATAATTAGTCTGACGCAACAAAAAACCCCGGCAAAACTAACCGGGGTGAGAAGGAGAAGTCCAAATGACGATGAGAGATACCGATACCGAAATCTCTAAATATTAGCTAACGCTCAAAGCTACCAAAATTAACGTAGTCACAAGCAATGTCCCAAACGCAGCTTGCACAGTATATTGACGTTGCTCCTCTTTGTTGGGGTAGGTAGCGCAGTACATTTTGGGTTCGGTGGCGTAGTTATTCAGAATGCCGCTTTCGTTAATGGTTGTATACATAATGTTTTCCTGTATTTGTTACCTTATGTAAACTAATATAACAAGATTGTTACGATTCGTCAATGCTGCTTGACAAATAATAGTGGATGAAGGTAATTAAATATGCTTATCTATAGCAAAGCCAGACATTGCCTCAAAACAATCACCATTATTTGCTGACTGAGGGTAATTAAAATATCACTGAAGCGATCGCATGACTTTTCGATCTACTGATTCAAAAGCTTGTAGAGACAATCACTTCCCAAGTTTCGGCTACTATCCCAGAAGGTAAGCTACCCTTCCCCAGGCGTTCTGGTATTAGCCGTTCTCCAAAAGTGTATTTTTGGATATGAGTAGTTAATTTCAGTAGATACCAATCCATGAAAACTCTACCCGCACATCATATATATATATGTTTGTGTTCTCAGTTTCTATGCATTAATCGGCGATCGCCTCTATCCATAGGCTCATAAAGGCATGAGACTGATATAGTTACAGGCTATTGAGCGATCGCCCACAAATCCACTCAACTGCAAAGCCTTCATCACAGACACTGCCTAAACAATCGGTAACGCGAATCATCAAAGCTCATCACAACATCCGATGCTCCGTCGTCCACATTGCTGCGTTCCGCTAAACACTGATCACAAGCTGATTTCCGTCACTTTTTCTGCCCCTCAAAAAAAACTTTGCCTAACCCCTTGACGAAACCAGACAGAGTAGATATATTAGATAAGTGCCAAGGCGAAAGTCGCAACACCTGAACCGTGAAAACAGAATACTTTGAAAGCTAAATAATAACCAATCCTCGTCAAGAAGATTTAGTTTGGGTAGAATCCCAAAGGTTAATCAAAAATTTTACAGGATTCTGAGACAACAAGTTGTTTCGGATAAAACTCTAAGCACAACAAAACGGAGAGTTTGATCCTGGCTCAGGATGAACGCTGGCGGTATGCTTAACACATGCAAGTCGAACGGTCTCTTCGGAGATAGTGGCGGACGGGTGAGTAACGCGTGAGAATCTGGCTTCAGGTC
>NZ_CAWQOY010000128.1:0-42492 GCF_963896525.1 Nodularia sp. LEGE 04288 | reverse complement strand
GCAGGGGGGAGAAGACGGTAATTTCCCAATGACCAATGACCAATGACCAATGACCAATGACTAATGACTATTATTTCAATAATCCGGCGCTGATTGCACCTAAGATGGCGATCCCAAATGCTAGGCGATACCAAATAAATACCCAGGTGCTTTGGGTTTTGAGGAATTGTATCAACCCGGCGATCGCTATATATGAAAATATCGCAGATGAAATTGTCCCGACAACCATAGGAACCATACCGACATTACCTACGCCTACTGCTAAAAAATCTTTTAATTCGATTAATCCGGCGAGGGTGATGGCGGGAATACCGAGCAAAAATGAGAATCTGGCGGCTGTTTCTCGTTCTAAACTCATAAATAGCCCACCTGTGATCGTGGAACCTGAACGAGATACGCCAGGAATTAATGCCAAGGTTTGAGCTAAACCCATCAATAGCCCATCTTTCATGGTGAGATGCTGAAAGTCACGTTGACGTTTGCCGAGTTTTTCTGCTAATCCCAATAACAGTGACATGAATATAGAGGCAATGGCGATCGCTGTTAAACTTCTCAAGGGTGAATTATCGTAGTCTGGGATAAATCTTTTAATTAACAGTCCAAAGACCAAGATCGGAATTGTTCCCAAGATAATCCCCATAAATAGCTGAAAGTCAAGGCTTGCGTAATTTTTCAGGGCGATCGCTTTTGTTGCTCCTTTGATAATTTGCGTCATATCACCCCAGAAATACCACAGCACCGCGACAATACTACCAAGCTGAATAATTGCGGTAAAAGCTACTCCCGGATCGCCCCAACCCAGCGCTACAGGCACAACTTTTAAATGTGCTGAACTGCTGATAGGGAGAAATTCCGTCATTCCCTGCACAAAACCTAAAAAAATAGCTTGCAAGATATTCATTTGTTGCTGTACCTCGTCTAAAGCTGGGTTAGGTAGGGTACTTAAAACCTTTCTCGGAAACGCTGCAACTGAAAAAATGGCAGATGCTGCACTTAAGAGCATGAAGCATTGACGTTTTGATAAAGCCATTTAATTTACCTACGAATAGCAAAGCGTTGCTGCACAGCATATCGCTTTGATTACAACCAATTAAACAGCTGTATGAGGAACTTTCCAGGAAATTAGTCATTAGTCATTGGGAATTCATAATCTTTCCCCCCTGCACCCTGCACCCTGCCCCCCTGCCTCTTCTCCCTGACTTGAGGTAAAATAAAAATGCCCAGGGGGGGGATTTTAAGTATGATATCTTAAGTAAGATAAAGTTAAGTAACAAATATTAAAAACTTTGATTAATAATACCTTGTCTTCGTACACCACTCCGACTACCCCAGTCAATCCGGATTTACCCACAATTGAAGTTGGGCAAAAAAGTATCAAAGAGTTAGAATCTACACTCGCTTTATCTCCTTCTATACCTATATCTACGCCGGCGGGACAAACATGGTTAGTGTTGGCGGCGGCGGTCTTTTTAGTATCAGTACCAGTATTTATAGAAGCGCCATTAGTGCGATCGCTGCCAGTTTTGAGTGTAGCGCTCACAGGATTTTGGGTGTGGCTGAGTTTCAGCTTAATGTCACGTCCGACAACTTATGTGTGGGGAGATTTGCTTTTCGGCTTTAGCTGGAGTTGGTTAGCAGGAGCGATTTACTGGGGTTGGCTACGTTGGGAACCTGCTTGGCATTTACCTGTAGAATCTATCGGTTTACCATTTGCTTGTTGGTGTCTGGTGAAGAATTGGGGCAAAGTTGGTAACTGGTTTTACTTAGGTTCTTTACTCGGTACAGTTTTGACTGATGTGTATTTTTATTTAGTAGACTTGATGCCCTATTGGCGGCAAATTATGCAAGTTGAACCGGATAGCGTATCACCAATATTACAAACTGCTTTAATCCAAGTACAAACACCTTGGGGACAAGCCTGGGCAGTAGTTTTGGCTATCTTGCTGTTAACGGCAGGAATTTTACCTTTACGGACAAAATCACAACATTGGTACGCCTTTGGTGGAGCAGTGTTAAGTACAATTTTGGTAGATAGCCTATTCTTAATAGCTGCAAGTGCTGCCTAAAAATTCAATCCAGACAAGCATGGTATCAAAAAAGACCTAATTAAGAAACTTTTCTCCCTATTCCATCTGTGTAGATAACTTTTTGTAAAAATAGTATCAAAGCCAGTAGCAGCAAATATTGTGGGTATTAATCCGCTGTATATTAGTTTTTGATGACTGCTGTTTGTTGAAAAAGCTAGAAGCTCTCAACCCAAGGTAAAAGAGCCAGGATGTATGTACACTCAACGTGTATATTCTCAGGCGAGGACGAAATAGAAGCTCACAGTATTGGTTGCTGTGCTTTACTTCATAGGTCTGAACTCAGCTGACAGTTGATCGCATTTGGCTTAACGTCATTATTTCAGTTTGAAAGAAAGAGGGAGAAAAACCGTGAAAACATTTGTGCGTTTATTAACAGTATTTAGTTTGTTGCTTGGTTCTTGGGGATGGCTGGGAACGACTCAGATAGCCACTGCTGCCAATATCAACAGTGTTGCTTTTGGACAAGTTCCAGTTTTGGCAATTTCCCGGCAGAATAAAGCTGACGCGAAGTTAGGGACAGCATTTGGTCAAAAACTTGATTTGAATAATACCAACGTGCGAGCTTTTCAACAGTTTCCAGGGCTGTACCCAACCCTAGCCAAGAAAATTGTCCTCAATGCTCCTTACAAAAATGTTGAGGATGTCTTGGAAATTCCGGGATTAAGCGATAGCCAAAAACAACGTTTGCAAGCCAACTTAGATAACTTCGCTGTCACCGAACTAGAAACCGTCTTCAACTCCGGAGATGATCGCTTTAACAACGGTATCTACAGATAACAGATAACTCAAAAGTACATCGGGGATGGGAAATGGGGAATGATCTCCTTTTCCCCCATTTCTTAATCACTAATAGTTCCTGATGGCGACAATCCCTCAGATTTATCTGTGGAGTCAATCCAAAATCCAAAATCCAAAATCTAAAATTGTTTGACTTTGCCTCAAATAGATATTCCTAGCCAATTTGATGTTTTAGTAGTCGGTGCTGGCGCGGCTGGACTGTACACAGCACTGTGTCTACCAGAGAACTTGCGAGTCGGCTTGATTACCAAAGAAACAGTGTCTCTATCTGCCAGTGATTGGGCGCAAGGAGGCATTGCGGCAGCCATCGCCCCGGAAGATTCGCCTTCACTGCACATTGAGGATACTTTGCACGCAGGTGCGGGCTTGTGCGATCGCCCAGCCGTAGAATTCCTAGCCCAAGAAGCCCCTCGGTGTATTCAATCCCTGGTTAACTTGGGAGTGGCTTTTGACCGTCACGGTCAAGCTTTAGCTTTAACTTTAGAAGCCGCCCATTCTCGTCATCGCGTTCTGCATACTGCCGATACTACAGGGAGGGAAGTCACCACAACTCTCACAGCCCAAGTATTGCGCCGCCAAAACATTCAAGTCATCCAGCAAGCTTTGGCTTTGAGTTTGTGGCTAGAACCCCAAACCGGGAGATGTCAAGGAATTAGCCTATTCTACCAAGGTAAAATCACCTGGATTAGAGCTAGTGCTGTAATTTTGGCAACCGGTGGCGGCGGTCAGGTATTTGCCCAAACCACTAACCCAGCTGTGAGTACGGGCGATGGGGTAGCGATCGCTTGGCGGGCGGGGGCGATGCTCCGGGACTTGGAATTTGTGCAATTTCACCCCACATCCCTAACTAAACCGGGTGCAGACCACTTTCTGATTAGTGAAGCTGTCCGCGGCGAAGGCGCACACCTGGTTGATGACGCAGGGCGGCGTTTTGCCTTTGACTATCATCCTGCGGGTGAACTAGCACCCAGAGATGTCGTCAGTAGAGCTATTTTCAGCCATCTGCAACAGACAGCAGTGGATCTAGCTACTGCCCATGTCTGGTTAGATATGCGCCCTATACCCCCAGAAAAGATTCGCCATCGCTTTCCCAACATTGTGAAAGTTTGTCAATATTGGGGTATTGATGTCTTCCATGAACCCATTCCTGTAGCCCCGGCGGCTCATTACTGGATGGGTGGGATTGTTGCTGATTTAATGAATCGCACGAACATTCCCGGCTTGTACGCAGTGGGAGAAACCGCCAGTACGGGAGTACATGGGGCTAATCGTTTGGCGAGTAACTCTTTGCTCGAATGTATTGTGTTTGGCGCACAAATGGCAAATATTGACCTGACAGATGTTACACCAGCGTCAGCAGTACCAATATTGCCATTACGAGAATTTAACGCCAATATCGATGAATGGCAAACCCAAAAAACTCAGCTAGAAACACTCAGAGAAAAGTTACCACGTTTGGTTTGGCAAAGTGCGGGGATTTGTCGAGAGCAGTCAATCTTAGCAGATGCGATCGCCACTGTTGAAACTTGGCAACAAGATTTTGCCGCTTTGCCTTTGAGTCAATTCTTACTGTCTTTAAATCCCAACGAACCAGTTAATTTCGACATCCCAGATGTGGAAAGGCAATTGCGACTTTGGGCAGAAACCCGGAATTTACTAGATGTAGCCTATTTAATTCTCAAAAGTGCAGCTTTTAGAACCGAAAGCCGTGGCGGACACTACCGCCTAGACTATCCTCAACCAGACCCTGATTGGCAAGTTCATACCCTTGTACAAAAACGCCAATGGCAGAAATCTCTGATCGGGAAAAATTAGACATTTTTTCTGCACAAATCTTTTTTTTTGTATTTATAGCAACCGCCAAGGAAGTTAACACATAAACGGATAAGTAGGTCGGCGTAAATAAAGTTAACTGGCTAGGGTCGTCATTGGTCATTTGTCCTTTGTCATTGGTCACATTGGGAAGTCACAATTTTTCCCCCCTGCTCCCCTGCTCCCCTGCTCCCCTGCTTCTTCCTCCACTCCCCAGCTATATTCCACAAAAAAGTCAACTGGGAAAGAATTTAGCTACATTCAACCAGTTGACTATATTTAATGATGAAAACTTATTTTCAGTAATTATCTGAAATACTTGAAATTCCTGGGGCCTGTATAACCAGAAATTTTTGCTAGTTGCTCGAGGTTTTGGACTCCGCTATAGATTTGACCATTAATCATCCAACTAGGGAAACCCTCAATTTTGGCAGCTTGACAAACTTCTGGCTGACCTTTCGGACTATCAGCAGCACACTCCACCATAATCTGTTTCTCTTCCAGAATCTGGTAAGCTTCTTGACCAAAGAGTTGTTTTTGTTCGTGGCAGTGAGGACACCAATAGGCAACATATTCCTTAGCATCTGTGGTCGCCAGATGGCGTGCTAGTGCAATTTCTGCCTCACCAGAGGTAGTGGTAATTTCCCAACCAAAGGCCGGATTAGGTTTTACTTGAGGAATAAAGTTAATTTTTTGAGATTGTCCAGGAGTTGAGTCTGATGTCACACCTGACGGATTCACGCCAGCATAGACACCTAAAGTCCCAATCAGCGTTACCACCCCCACAATAATAGCGGTAAAGAAGATTTGGCCTATATCC
This sequence comes from Nodularia sp. LEGE 04288, assembly GCF_963896525.1. NCBI lineage: Bacteria > Bacillati > Cyanobacteriota > Cyanophyceae > Nostocales > Nodulariaceae > Nodularia > Nodularia sp. LEGE 04288. Next base: position 36,975 of record NZ_CAWQOY010000128.1, on the reverse strand, counting down.
TCCCAAGAACGACCGATAATCGTCAAAACTAACAAACTTACAGAGAATAAAGCGGAGGCAATACAGTAATAACAAACGGCTTGGATTTGGAACGCCAGCAAGTACATTAAATAGCCACTGAAAACCGACATGGCGATCGCGCCGACCAGCAGTAACCACCAAGTCGAGTTTTCCAGTTTTTTCAGGCTATTTTTGTCACCTGGTTGCCATACTAAAGGAAGAACAGCGAAAATCACCATACTCACATAAGCCAAAAACCCAAATAAAGCTAAAGGCTGACCACCAAAGATGGGTATAGTTGCCCAAGGACTGGAAAGGACATCATTACAGCCTTTGGTACCAGCTTCGGCCACACAAGCGGCAGTGCCTCCTGTTAACTTTTCGATGGCGATATAACCTGTTGTCAAGGCACCAAGTCCAGCGATCGCGGCAATCAATGGACGCGACCATTTGTGAATCCAAGGAGTAGAACGGCGGCGAATCATAAACTGCTATTGGTCATTGGTCATTCAATTTTAGATTTTAGATTTTAGATTTTGGATTTTAGATTACAGTCTAATCTAAAATACTTTCTGCACTGCGTACACTTCGCTAACGCAAATCCAAAATTCTTTATTCCCTAATCCCCAGTTTCCTAAGAGTGTATTTTCATAGGCCCTGAAATAGACTGAATCTCACCTGGAGAATTCCAAAGACTATGGGCAGCTTCTACAAATTGACTGACACGAATCGGGTCAATTGGTTGCTCAATTCGACCGTGGCGCTTGAGGGAACTGGAAACAATTACACCATTTGCTGCCTGCATCAGTGTAGCAATATTTTCCCAATTGGCTCCACTACCAATGAAAACTGGAGTCCCATTTGCCGCCCCACAAGCTAGTTCCAAGTCTTCTTGGTTAGGAGGACTACCGGTAGCCCAGCCAGACAAAATTACTGCATCTGCCAAACCTCTTTCAATTGTGTCTTTCACAGCAACTGTGAGATTTGGGGAACCCAATGGACGGGCGTGCTTCACCAACACATCAGCGAGAATTTTGACATCGCAGCCCAATTCGCGCCGATAACGAAGTAACTGATGAGCTTCTCCTTCAATTAAACCTTGGTCAGTTGCCATCACCCCTGTCAATACATTGACTCGAATAAATTCGGCTTGCGTACTGTAGGCGATCGCCATTGCACTTTTACCATCGTTCCGCAAAACATTTAAGCCTATGGGCAGTGTCACCAAATTTTGGATGCGTTGTACCACCACAGTCATGGCACTCACAACTGCTGGATCAACTTGGTTTTTAGCAAACGGCGCATCAAAAAAGTTTTCCACAATAATGCCGTCCACCCCACCACTGGCTAGGGCGGCTGCTTCTTGTTCGGCACGGTGAATTACCGCTTTGAGATTACCTCCCCAACGGGGCGAGGTGGGCAGTGGAAGTAGATGAACCACGCCAATAATCGGTGTTCGAGTTTTAAATAGCTGATATAAATCCACGTCTTTCATCCGCTTTGCGGGGTCTAGTGTCCATCAGTCGAGAGTCTAGAATTTGTTTGACTATTGACTATTGAACGCCAGTCAAGCAAGAGGACAAGGGGCAGGGGGCAGGGTGCAGGGGGGAGAAACCCATGCCTAAATACAGGGACTTGGGAAAAGGAGGCATTATTTCTCGCACTTGCGCGTCTGGAAATAAATATTTTGATGTTTGGCATACATCAATGCAGGGGCTTGTATCCCTGTTGGCAGGAGAATTAAAATCCTTCTCCCTTGCTCCCTGCTCCCTGCTCCCCTGCCTCTTATGGTCACCTCAAGTCAACCGAACCTGCTGATGGCGCTGGCTCCTCTTGACTTTTAACTAACTAGTCAAATGTGTTTTAAGTTGGTTGTCTTACTACCTCTTCCCTAGGATGGAAATTATCGTAAAACCTCCCCTAAGATATGTTAAGATAAAACTAGGCTAGAAGAGGAGTTTGCCACTCACAAGACGCAAGGCAGCTTTCCCAGGTTTAGGCATCTCGCCTGAGCATCAGGGCAGCATTACTGCTTTATTAGGCGTGGTCTCGTACTCCTGGGTCGAAATAAACGACGCAGAGAGCGCGATTTCCCTGAGGGTAGCGACTTCTCACAACCAGCCCTTTGGGCGGCTTCCCGACGGGTAAATTAACAAGACACACGCTGCGGTAATGAAAAATACCAACAGAAAAATTGTTAAAAAAATACAAGTGTCAATTGTACTCCAAGACACTCACCTTACCCTGGGAAATAGACTAAATAGTACAAATATCATAACATGGCCGCAAACTACCCATGCCATATATCGGCAGGTAGTAGCTGGGAGTTAAAACCTGTTATTCTAGCCCTTGACTGTGTAAAGGTGTGTATCACAAGGAGCGAAATCATCGCTACTTGCTTATCTGACTACAAAAAACAGAAAATGTTTGCAAAATATGGGTGAAAAACCAACGATTGCAATTTCGCACTTAGGCTGCGAGAAAAATCGAATTGATACAGAACATATGCTTGGACTGCTTGTGGAAGCAGGTTATAGTGTAGATACAAATGAAGAGTTAGCCGATTACGTTATAGTTAATACTTGTAGTTTTATAGAAGCAGCAAGACAGGAATCTGTCAGAACTTTAGTAGAACTGGCAGAAGCCAACAAAAAAGTCGTGATCACTGGCTGTATGGCGCAGCACTTCCAAGAAAAATTATTGGAAGAGTTGCCAGAAGCAGTGGCACTGGTAGGCACTGGTGATTATCACAAAATTGTTAATGTAATTGAGCGTGTAGAACAAGGCGAGCAGGTCAAAGAGGTTAGTCTAGAACCAACCTACATCGCCGACGAAACTACACCGCGTTATCGCACTACAACCGAAGGCGTTGCCTATCTGCGGGTAGCCGAAGGATGTGATTATCGTTGTGCATTTTGTATCATTCCTTATCTCAGAGGGAACCAGCGATCGCGTACTATTGAATCTATAGTTGCTGAAGCGGAGCAGTTAGCTAGTCAAGGGGTGCAGGAAATTATTTTAATTTCCCAAATCACCACCAATTACGGGTTAGATATCTATGGAAAGCCAAAGTTAGCCGAATTACTTCGCGCTTTGGGTAAAGTAGATGTACCGTGGATTAGAATGCATTATGCATATCCCACTGGGCTAACCCCAGATGTCATAGAGGCAATCCAAGAAACCCACAATGTCTTACCATATCTAGATTTGCCCCTTCAACATTCTCATCCAGATATTCTTCGCTCAATGAATCGTCCCTGGCAAGGACGGGTAAATGATGGGATTATTGAACGCATCAAAGCAGCCCTACCAAATGCGGTACTCAGGACAACATTTATCGTTGGTTTCCCTGGAGAAACCGCAGAGCATTTTGAGCATCTACTAGAATTCGTCCAGAAACACGAATTTGACCATGTTGGTGTATTCACCTTTTCACCGGAAGAAGGAACGCCCGCTTACAAGCTAGCCAATCAGTTACCCCAATCCGTGATGGATGAGCGCTGGCATAGATTAATGGCGCTTCAAGAGCCGATTGCGGGTAAAAAAAATCAACAGGAAATCGGCAAAATAGTTGAAGTCCTGATTGAACAAGAACACCCTGAAACTGGAAAGCTCATAGGTCGCTCAGGTAGGTTTTCCCCAGAAGTCGATGGTCAGATTTATATCGATGGGGAAGCAAAATTAGGAACCATCGTGCCAGTAGCAATCCACAGCGCTGATACTTATGACCTCTACGGTCAGGTTGTTAATAGTTACAAAAAGTAGAGTCCGCAAAGTGAGTCTAGCAATGGGTATGCCTAAGGCACGCCAGCTATCACGCAGCGTCTCGACCAAAAGAGAAGTCACGTCAAGCCCTTTGGGCATTGCTGAATCTCATTCCTGACTATCGCTTATCTAACACTGATGGCGTAGTACCCTCGTCTAAATGAGGGTTTCACACACTTGCTTTAAATCTGGCAACTGAATGCAACTGCTGACTATGAGCAAATGCCGTCAGATTTAAAAATACCCCACCAAAAAAACAAAAACTAGGAGAATTAATGACTCTTTCCTTTCAAGAATTAGGTCTTTCACAAAAGCGTGTTGAGCAACTAGAAAGCATCGGCTTTACTACACCTACTAATATTCAAACTCAAGCCATTCCCCAACTGCTAGCAGGTCGGGATGTCGTGGGTCAATCCCAAACTGGAACAGGCAAAACAGCAGCATTTTCCCTGCCAATTTTAGAGCAGTTGGATGTTAACCACAAAGCTGTACAAGCCTTGGTATTAGCCCCAACTCGTGAGTTAGCAATTCAAGTTCACGATGCCATCAACCAATTTGTCGGCAACGACGGATTGCGGATTCTGGCAATTTATGGTGGTCAATCCATTGAACGCCAAATGATGCAACTCAAACGTGGTGTTCACATGGTTGTGGGTACACCAGGGCGGATGATTGACTTACTAGATCGGGGCTGTTTGAAGCTCGATCAAGTCAAGTGGTTTGTCTTGGATGAAGCTGATGAAATGTTGAGCATGGGCTTTATTGATGACGTGATCAAAATCCTGTCTCAAGCTCCCAAAGAACGCCAAACAGCTTTGTTCTCGGCGACAATGCCACCATCGATTCGCATGATTGTGAACAAATTCTTGCGAAACCCGGCCACAGTCACCGTTGAGCAGCCAAAAGCCTCACCCAATAAAATCAATCAAGTAGCTTATTTGATTCCCCGCCATTGGACAAAAGCCAAAGCATTGCAGCCGATTCTGGAAATGGAAGATCCAGAAACAGCTTTAATCTTTGTGCGTACCAGACGGACAGCCGCAGAACTCACCAATCTCCTGCAAGGAGCCGGTCACAGTGTGGACGAATACCACGGCGACTTGTCCCAACAGGCGCGGGAGCGATTATTAACCCGATTCCGTAACCGTCAAGTGCGCTGGGTGGTCGCCACTGATATTGCTGCACGGGGGTTAGATGTTGATCTGCTGTCCCATGTAATTAACTACGACTTGCCAGATAGCGCCGAAACCTATGTTCACCGCATTGGGCGGACTGGTCGCGCGGGTCAAGAAGGTACAGCAATTTCCTTAGTACAGCCTTTTGAACGCCGCAAACAGCAGGCATTTGAGCGCCATAACCGCCAAAATTGGCAATTGCTGACGATTCCCACACGGGCGCAGATTGAAGCCCGACATATCCTGAAATTGCAAGAACAAGTCAAAGAAGCCTTGACTGGTGAACGTTTAGCTTCATTCTTGCCCATAGTCAGTGAACTAATTGAAGAATATGATGCTCATGCGATCGCCGCAGCTGCATTACAAATTGCTTATGATCAAACTCGTCCTGCTTGGTTACAATCAGGCGTAGATCCCCAAGACGATGAGCCTTCCTCCAAACCAAAATTGGCCAAGCGTCGTGGTGGTGGTGAATCTTCTGCTGACAGAAACCGTTCCTGGAACAAATCAGACAGCAATGGCAGTAGTCCGAAGCCCAAGCTACGGACAAATACCAGCAGTCGCCGAGACGCTTCTGTGCCATCAACTAATCAAAAGTTAGGTTCAAATGCAGCTAGAGACTAAAGCTCTTAGTCATTAGTCATGAGTTATTAGTCATTAGTCATATCTAGCTACTCAAGACTTTTGACTAATAGCTGTTAATTCAGCCAAGGACGACTGACTTGTTCTAGTTGCCCGATTTCATCGGTGTTTAATCTCCAGCCCAAAGCCCCTGCATTTTGTTTTACGTGTTGGGCAGTTTTCACCCCAGCAATAGGAATCACATTTCCTTGAGCAATTAACCAATTGAGGGCTACTTGGGCAGGAGTGCGATCGTACTTTTCTCCCAAAGTATTGAGTAAAGAAATGACTGGAGAAATTTTTTGTAACCCTTCTTTACTAAATCTTGGGTCTATCTTCCTGGCACCACCGGGGGTTTGATTACTATCTGGTGTATACTTCCCTGTGAGTAATCCCTGCGCTAAGGGACTATATGCCAAAATAGTTACGCCCAACTCACGAGCCGTTGCTAAAATCCCGTTACTTTCAATTTTACGCGTTAGCAACGAGTAGCGGACTTGGTTCACCGCTAAAGGTATTCCACGCGCAGCTAATATTTGCTGCGCCTCTCGCATTTGAGTTGCTGAATAATTGCTCACGCCGACTGAGCCAATTCTACCCCGCTTCACTTCATCTGCTAGGGTATTCATCAAAGTTTTTTGACTTAAAAAGAAAGCGAACGGCCAATGCACTTGATACAGTTCAACTCGCTCTACTTGTAGGCGTTTGAGACTGTCTGTTAAGGCATCCGAGACAGATTGACCCGTAAATCTCCAAGGTAAAGGGCCAAATTTCGTGGCCATTTGCACAGGTTGTGGGGCTTTTTGCATAAATTGCCCTAATAATTCTTCTGATAGTCCAAAACCATAAACTTCGGCAGTATCAAAGAAATTTATCCCCGCCTCTAATGCTGCTGTAAAAGCTGCTTCTAACTGTTCTGGGCCATAGCCATCGCCATAATTCCAAAAGAGTTTATCCCCCCAAGCCCAAGTGCCAATGCAAAGGGGTGTAACACTGGGGCCATTTTGGCCTAATGTGATATTTTCCACGTGGCAATATTTATTTTATTTACATTTCTTTACTTTTATAGTGTATCGCTAAGTAAGTAGCTGAGAAAAATTCCAATTCTCGATGGATGCCTCAACATAGCTTTTGATAGATGTCTTATAAAACTAAAACGGGCATAACCTAAGCTATAGATATTTGATGATGGCGCTGAGGATTGCGTCTAGAAAAAACTACTTTTCATGAGAATTCTTTTAGTTGAAAACTTTGCTAAAAGTATAAAAATATGAGCCAGTTAACCTCAAGTGAGATAAATATAGCCCTAATCACGCTTGGTGGGCTAGTGCTAGGACTTGGGCTGTTATCTGCTTGGCTCAAAGAGCGGTTGTTTCTTTCAGACCCTCTCATAGCTTTGGTAGTTGGGGTATTATTGAGTCCATCTGTGTTTGGCTTAATTAACCTTGCTCATTGGGGTAAACCAGAGATAATTCTAGAGCAGGGGGCAAGATTGGCGATCGCCATCCAAGTGATGGGAGTAGCGTTGCGACTACCAAAGGCTTACCCTTTCAAACATTGGCGCATCTTAGCTGTGCTGTTAGGACTGTTGATGCCCCTGATGTGGTTAATTAGTGGACTGCTTGTATATCTGCTGTTAGGTCTACCCTTTTGGGTCGCCATGCTGGTTGGGGCTGTGATTACTCCTACCGATCCGGTTGTTTCTACTTCCGTTGTGACAGGGAAAGTCGCCGAGCAAAACCTACCCGAACGTATCCGCCATAGCATCTCTGCTGAGTCTGCGGCAAATGATGGATTGGCTTATCTCTTTGTCCTCCTGCCGATTTTGATATTGACCAAACCGCCACAAGAAGCTCTACTTCATTGGTTCACTAAAACTTTACTATGGGAAGTAGGAGCTGCTGTGGTGATGGGAGCGCTGATTGGCTACCTAGCAGGTCGGCTCTTGCAATGGGCTGAAGCCAAACAAACTCTAGAGAAGCAGTCTTTTTTAGCTTATACCGTAGCTCTTTCATTAGCTGTATTGGGTCTTGTAAAGTTACTTGGTAGCGATGGCATCCTGGCAGTTTTCGCGGCAGGAATTACGTTTGATATGGTTGTGAGCGGTCGTGACAGAGCTGAAGAAGAGAACGTACAGGAAGCAGTAGACCGCTTTTTTACGTTGTATATTTTCGTGCTGTTGGGTTTATATCTACCCTGGCAGCAATGGTTTGAGTTAGGTTGGAAGGGTCTTCTGTTGCTGGTAGCGATTTTGTTGTTGCGCCGACTACCAGCAGTACTATTACTACGTCCCCTTCTTGGGCGGTTGCGAGGGATGCCGGATGCCCTGTTTTTAGGATGGTTCGGCCCTATTGGTGTAGCGGCGGTCTTCTATGCTTTCCTTTCACTGCGTAAGGCAGGTGTGGAAGAACCCTGGATTATAGGTAGTCTAGTCATTTGTGCTTCTATTGTTGCTCACGGTTGCACGGCTGTACCCTTCGCTAAACTTTACGGAAAGCAGCAGAGGTAATCTTTGATCAAGAGATAGGACTACTGGACTGACAAGCTTAAAATGTTGCATTATGTTTCTCTTGTGGAACAGGCATACTATGGCTAACGCCACGCTACGCGAACGACAAGCTCAGTACAAGTCTTGCCTGTTCTGGGCGGGCTAGAAGCTCACCCCACAATATTTATGCTTATGCACTATTTTAGCTGTGTCAGTCCACTACAATACTTAATTTTTTTATACGTCAAATAGGATTCCTATATGTCCCCAAATTAGTGAAGAATTTGGGAATTTGGGAGTTAAGTTTTATTGAACGGTTTATCCTTAGTTAAAGAGAGTCTAGATGTTGTAAATCATCCGAAAAAGTAGCTATGGCCAGCGGCGACGTATTTGATACCGAAACAGAATCCTTAACTGTGCCAAGGGTCAACCTGATCACTATGTTCCGGTTAGGCTTGTTTCAAATGGGACTGAGCATGATGTCGATCTTGATTCTGGGTGTACTCAACAGAGTGATGATTCAAGAAATAGCAATTCCAGCAATATTGGTGTCGCTAGTGTTAGCTCTACCTGCTTTTGTTTCACCTGCTCGCATTTGGTTTGGTCAAATGTCAGACCTCAAACCTCTATGGGGTTACAATCGTACGGCTTACGTTTGGGTGGGAGCAGCAGTATTTGCGATCGCTTCATTTTTAGCAATACAAGTGCTTTGGCAATTAAATCTAGCAGCTAGCAGCACAGATGGCTGGGTATGGACAACCGAAACAATCGCCTGGACAGCATTACTATCTTTAGTTTTTGCCCTATATGGTTTAGGAATTTGTGCCAGTGGTACTGCCTTTGCTGCTTTATTAGTGGATATCTCCCAAGAAGATAACCGTTCTCAGGTGGTTGGCGTTGTTTGGTCAATGCTGATGGTGGGGATTGTTGTGGGAGCGATCATTAGTTCCAATTTGCTCAGTCAATTAACGCCAGAAGCACCCATCGAAAGTTTACAGTCAGCTGTCAACAGGTTGTTTTTCATCGTTCCGGCTATTGTCTTTGGGTTGGCGATCATCGCTACATTAGGCGTAGAAAAAAAATATTCCCAATATTCCCGCCCTTCTACAACTGAGAATCGAGATGACAGCGTTGGCTTGGGAAGAGCTTGGAAAATTTTGACAGCTAGTCGCCAAACAGGTTTGTTTTTCACATTTTTGCTGGTCATGACCATCAGCTTATTTATGCAAGACCCTGTTTTGGAACCCTATGCGGGACAGGTGTTTGGGATGCCTTTGGCAGAAAGCACCAGATTGAATATTTTTTACGGTATTGGTATCTTGATAGCCTATGGTGTCACAGGTTTTTTCATTGTGCCGCGTTTGGGTAAACGCAGAACTGCACGCTTAGGCTGTGTATTAGTGGCAATCTGTGCAGTATTACTGGGTCTATCAGGATTTACGGCTAATCCAGCTTTTCTGAAAGTGAGCTTGTTTATGTTTGGTTTAGCTACTGGTTTTGTCACTACCGCAGCCATTAGTTTAATGTTGGATCTGACAGCAGCTGAAGCCGCAGGTACTTTTATTGGGGCTTGGGGATTAGCTCAGTCTGTCTCTAGGGGAGTCGCCGTAGTCATAGGCGGGACAGTATTAGATATTGGTCGTAATTTTCTACCGAGTTTAGAGCTAGCTTATGGAATGGTATTCTTTCTAGAAGCTGTGGGGATGGTAGTGTCGATTTGGTTCCTCAACCGAGTCAATGTCAAAGAATTTCAAACCAGTGCCAAACAAGCGATCGCATCTATTCTCGAAAGTGATTTAGACTAATTCCTTGGCTGAGGAACGTCTTTGCGCGAGAATTGATTCATGAATGATTTTTGGACAACAATTCTCGACTTTGCCGAAACCACCACTACCAGAGTGGGAAAGCAACTGATGCAAGATTTTGGTAAAGTGCAGGCTTCTCAAAAAGCTGACGGTAGTTTAGTCACGCAAGCCGATAAATGGGCAGATCAGGAAATTCGGGATGCAATAGCTTCTCGTTTTTCTGGTTATGGCATTTTGAGCGAAGAAAGCGACAAAGTTTTTCCGGGTACTGAGTGGTGCTGGGTAATCGACCCTCTCGATGGCACCACCAACTTTACTAGAGGTCTGCCCATTTGGTCAATTTCGATGGGATTGCTGTATAAAGGCACACCCATTTTTGGTTATGTTTACGTTCCCCCACTAGGTCAAGCTTTTCACGGTTTCTGGGCGGGTGACTCTGGTTTAACAACACCCTCCGGCGCATTTCTCAACCACCACCCCATCCATAGCAGTAGTGATGCTGTCAGTAAAAATCACTTTTTTAACCTCTGTTCTCGAAGCACTTCTGTGATTCAAACAGACTTTCCCTGCAAAATTCGGATGCTGGGTGTAGCTAGCTATAATTTTCTCACAGTTGCGACTGGGGCTACACTAGGTGGGATTGAAGCGACACCAAAGGTTTGGGACATCGCCGGGGCTTGGGTGATTGTGAAGGCGGCTGGTGGTAGTTGGACATCTCTTAAGAATCAGCCCTTTCCTTTGTCATCAGGGGAAGATTATAGCGATCGCTCTTTTCCCACCCTAGTTGTAAGTCGCCCGGAATTGCTGCCAGTATTTACACCATTGCTCAAACATTTAAAACTTTAATTATTTGCAGTGTGTCGGATCTGCCCTTACACTGATACACTGATGTCATAAAAAAATGGTAATGAAAGGACTCTGGCTGGAAAATCAACAATTGCAACTACGCACAGATATTCCCGTTCCTGATGCGCCACCGGGAGAAGCCTTAGTGCGGGTATTACGTGCAGGTATCTGTAACACTGACCTAGAACTTAAAAGGGGTTACTATCCTTACACTGGCATTTTGGGTCATGAGTTCGTTGGTATCGTCGAACAAGGGCCAGAACACCTTCTGAATCGGCGCGTAGTCGGAGAAATCAACGCTGTTTGTGGTCATTGCCGTTTTTGCCTGAGTGGACAACCCACGCACTGCGAGAACCGCACTGTTTTAGGCATTGTTAACCGTCACGGAGCCTTTGCTGATTATCTGTGTTTGCCCGTGCAGAATCTACATCCAGTACCTGACAATGTACCAACAGATATTGCCACTTTTACCGAACCTGTCGCAGCAGCTTTAGAAATTCAGCAGCAGGTAGCAGTGGGTGTTGATCACCGAGTCCTAGTGGTGGGAGATGGTAAATTAGGACAATTGGTAGCCCAGACCTTAGCTTTAACTGGGTGCAATTTGTTGGTAGTCGGACGACATCGAGACAAACTCGCTAACTTAGAAGCCAGAGGAATAAAAACTGGTTTAGCCGATGCGGTTATAGATCGAGCCTTTGATATATCAGTAGAGTGTACGGGTAATCCTGAAGGATTTGCGATCGCTCGTCGCGCCTTACGTCCTCGTGGTACTTTAGTTCTGAAAAGCACCTATGCAGGCAATCTCAGCTTAGATGCTTCTTCTTTGGTAGTAGACGAAATTACTCTGATTGGCTCTCGTTGCGGCCCCTTTCCGGAGGCACTCCAGCTACTAGCAACAGGAAAGATAGACGTACAACCCCTGATTCATGGCTGCTACCCCTTGGATGATGCAATTTTTGCCTTTGAACAAGCGCAGCATCGAGGTGTTTTAAAAGTCTTATTAGAAATTAGTCATTAGTCAATCAATTTTAGATTTTAGATTTTAGATTTTGGATTAGACTACAATCTAAAATACTCGCTGCGCTGCATACGCTACGAAGATCGCAAATCCAAAATTCTTTGGTCATTGGTCATTTTCTTTGTTCTCTTGTCCAATCATGACTAATAGAGCATAGGATTGGTCTTTGGTTGATAGTCGCAACAATTAATAGCTTCTTCTGTACTAGCAGTGGATGGGTGTACAGTGCATTTCAAGCGGTAATTGTCGGTAAAAAATTGGCACTTAGCACAGGGAATTTGATGCATTTGTTTGGCTGTGCTGACACTATCTCGAGCTGCTACCCAAAGACTCCAAACCAAGAGAATAATCACAGTCCAAGCAGCAATAAAGCAAATAGGGACTAATAATGGTTGAATCCCCCGAATGACAAAATCTATCAATCTTAACACGGTAAGTCCTGATAAAAATTAAGAGTTAGAAGTATATTAACTCCTAACTCCTGATTCCTTTCTTCTGACTACAGAGGTATAAATTTGGTGCAGGGGAGAAGTTTATTCCCAATCACCAATGACCATCTACTTAAACGCCAGCATGACCCAGCGCTATACCAGCTACAAGCATTCCCAATACTAGGAACGGTTGAGCGCTGGCTTGATATTTCACATCATTTTTCAGGGGGTCACGCAGAAAATACATATCCTGGAAGGTCATTTGCGGGATGATTAACAACAGCAAAATTGCTGCATATAAGTTTTCATGAATGGTGATCAGATAAACTGCAATCACAGCTTGGAAGACATCAATCATCACTGCACAAACCCAAGCGGCTCTTGTGACACCAAACATCACAGGTAATGATTTTAATCCAAACTGGCGATCGCCTTCCACACTCTTAAAATCATTCACAATGGCAATACCCAAACCAGCCAAGCTATAAACCACGGTGATAACAACAATTTTCCAATTGAGTTCGCCAAACAGCGCATGACCAGTACACCAAGGAAAAGCCATATAGCTAGCACCAAGGGCATAACCGCCTAACCAACCGTTTTGTTTCAGCTTTAATGGTGGTGCAGAATAAATGTAAGCAATAAAGGAACCCAGTATAGCTATAGTTGTGATTGTCGGATATTCATTACCTGCCCAAACATCTAATAGAACAGCCAGAACATTTCCCGAAATTAACAATACCCAAATTTGTGTAATTACTTGAGGTAAGGGAATTGCACCAGAGGGAATTGGGCGGTAGGGTTCATTGACCGCATCAATTTCACGGTCATAGTATTCATTTAAAGTTTGCGTATAACCTGCGAGTAAAGGCCCTGAAAGCAACATACAAGCTGCCGACATCAAGACATTTTCTAGTGTCCAAGTATAGTTACCCGAAGAAGCCGCACCACAGACTACACCCCAAATCAGCGGAATCCAGGTGATAGGTTTCATCAGTTGCAGGCGGATTTTCCAGATAGATTTTTCCCCTGCTGCTGCGCCTTTCATGCCTAATAACTGCCGAGCCTTGGAGCTGCGATCGGCAACGGCTGTAATTTCCTCTTGGGGTGAAACTGACTCTATAGCCTCTGCTGGCTGGGAATTAGGGTTAATTGGAGTTGATTCTGACATAAGACTATGAGTAGGGAGTAGGGAGTTACTTCGACTTACTTCGACTTCGCTCAGTACAAGTCGCTCAGTAACCGGGGGAATAGGGAGTGGGGAATAGGGAGTGGGGAATAGGAGGAGATGAGAGAAAAAGATTGTGGCAATAGCCCAAAAACTTGTCCCCTGCACCCTGTCCCCTGCCCCCCGGCTTCTTTCCCCAATCCCCAAAACCTAGTACTTAAAAAGAAATTATCAAATAATTATTCTGAAATTTGGCTCCAGCCACCTGTCTGCCAGTTAGTGCCGGAGGTAGGAAGAGATTACGCCGATGGTCTCCTGCTTCTACGGTGACTTCTGGCCCATACTGGGTAAGTTTGACTTGCTTTTTATCAAATCCTGGCAAGAATAAGCGGACTTGACGATTGTGGATGTCAATTTCTATGGGTTTGGGAGCCTGTAGTGCTTGTTCTGCAAAGTTGGGGAGAGCATCTATCAAAGGTTGCCATTCGCCTGTGGGAGTATCGGGAACAACGCTGACGCTCAGAGGTGTAAATTCTGCGGAAAGGTTAACGTTTGGCTCAGGTGATACCAAAATCACCCCCCCAACGGTTAAACCGATTTGTTGCGCGCTACCCCACAAATAACGGGAACTTGCCACTTCTAGGGGGTCTGCTTTACTAACTAAAAAGGCAGCAAACCGATGAGGATCTGCAAGGGCGGCTATTCCTTTATCTAAAAAACTATTTATTTGGTTGATGGGTAGAGAAAAGTTATCTGATTTCGAGTTGACATTCAAAAAGCTGCTAATTAGCGGCTGAATTAACGGCGATTCCGCAATAGTCTTTCCTAAATCAGAGTTGACAACTAATTGCTGAAATCGCCGTACATACCAACTCAGAGATTCTGGCATCCCCAACATTCGCAGGGTGAAGGAATCACCTGTGCCATCATAGATAATCGCGTCATAGTTGCCACTGGCATCATATTCGCGGATCGCATTCAAGGCCAGGGCGCTGTCCATTCCCGGTAATACTACCAGTTCTTGACCATAAACATCTTTGAAGATGGGCGTGCGGAGGTATTGCGCCTCCAGTTTTTTCACTCCTTCCCAGCTGCGTTCTAGCAACACAGATGATTGAAATTGCACCACTTGTAAATTGGGAGCAATTTCCTGGGGGTCAGCAGTCAGGGTCTGATCCAGTAAAATGGGTAAAACTGGTTCTGCCAACCCTGCTAGAAGTACACGCTTGCCTTGGCTTGCCAATAACTTGGCGGCGGCGATCGCAATTTTTGTCCGCTCTACACCGCCTTTGCCCAAAAATGTCAATATCAGGGACATGACTTGATTCCTATATTCACCGCCAATCTTTTCCACTCCAACTTAGCACTAGGCAAATACTCTTAGCTTCCGCGTTGAGTTCTATCTATTACACAAGTTTGATTTCATCTTCAAAAAACCAAGTGGAAGAATTGTCGTCAAATAGTACCACTACACCAATTCCACGGCCATCCGTGACTTTGTAGCCTTGGATAATGCCTATTTGTCCGAGTTTTTTCGCAATAGAAGCAGATACGCGATCGCGCAGACGAAAAACTTTAACCTTTTGTCCGATTTCCATGCCTAGTCACAATGCAATAAACCAAGTCTCAGTTTAGCCGAATCGGTGTCGCTTCGGTGATAGATTTCGGGGATAATGGCAGACAGAGGCAACAATGAGCGTCACATTTGCCGACTTGAGGAGTTAACCAAAATAGTTTGCTTGATTAGGTAACAACTATGACTAGCGCCATAAATTCAGTCAATACAAACACTGAATATCCTAGTGCTGATGGAGAGCCTGTGGCGGAAACATATTTACATCTGTATGCCATTTTAACTACATTGGAAGTCCTGAAACAGTACTTAGCAGGCAGACAGGCAACGGTACTAGCAAATCAATTTCTCTACTATGCTCAGGGTTTTCCCAAATTAAGAGTTGCACCAGATGTCATGGTAATTTTTGATGTGCAGCCTGGGGGTAGAGATAACTATAAAGTTTGGGAAGAAGGTCAAGTTCCGCAAGTGGTATTTGAGATGACCAGTAAAGGCACTCAAAAGCAGGATCAAGAGCAAAAGAAACTATTGTATGAACAATTAGGTATTTTAGAATACTGGTTATTTGACCCCAAAGGAGAATGGGTTAACGCCAAATTACAGGGCTATCGTTTACAAGATGAAATCTATCAACCCATTACTGATAGTCTATCTCAGCCTTTAGGATTGCGGCTAGAAGTAGAAGAAGAACTCTTACGATTTTATCGCTTAGATACGGGGGCGAAATTACTCATCCCCACCGAACTGGCAGAATTAGCAGAACAAGAACGACAACGTGCGGAAAGATTAGCAGAACATTTGCGTTCATTAGGTGTTGACCCAGATAGTTTAAATTAAGCCAGAAATTGTCCGGAAATTTAGAGGCCAAATAATCTTCATCAAAGCTACTTTTATAGTCAACATATATTTGTGTATAGTTGATTAATTCTGTAACAAAGCAGATAACTAGGAAAGATTATTCTCTGTTTTAGCTATGATTTATACCAAAAAAACTTGAAGAAATTTTCAGAGAATAGTCGCATTCATTGATGATAATTAGGTGTGAGTAGTGAGCGAGGAAACAGGAATTGGTGCGAATAATGCGGAGCGCTGTACGTAAGGCTGAAAAACTGAGGTGGATACTGCCAATAAATCAGCCGTTGTGGGCTAAGTTCGATTTACTGAGAACTTTAGTGCGGCGGGATTTAGAGGCGCGATACAAGGGTTCTGTTTTGGGCAATTTCTGGCCTTTGGTAAATCAGCTTTCGCAATTAGTGATTTACACATATGTGTTTTCCATTGTGCTAAAAGTGAAGCTAACTCTCACAAATTTGCCAGAAAATAACTTCACTTTTGGATTGTGGTTATTTGCTGGTTTGCTTCCCTGGATTGCTTTTTCAAGTGGATTAATGCAGTCGGCTGGTTCAGTGGTAGGTCAGCCAAATTTGGTCAAAAAGGTAGTATTTCCCCTGGCTTTGTTACCCTTGGTGCCAATTTTATCAACGTTCATTGAAAGTTCTTTTGGTTTAATGGCGTTGATCTTATTTGTGGCAGTACAAGCTCATACTTTACATCCTACCTTGGCGCTGTTACCCTTAGTCTGGTTAACGCAGTTGTTGTTAACGGCAGGTTTGGGTTATTTGGCTGCGGGATTAACGATTTTTTTGCGTGATGTTCCCCAGACACTGGGAGTAGTTTTAAATATTTGGATGTATTTAACACCGATTATTTATCCTGCTTCAGCAATTCCCGAAGCGTGGCGCAATTGGGTATTTTGGTTAAATCCGTTGACTGCTATTTCAGAAGTTTATCGTGATTTAATTTTAGTTGGGGAGGTGAAGCATTGGGGTGAATGGGGCGTTTCCAGTGCGATCGCATTGATGATATTTTGTTTTGGATTTGCAGTTTATAAACGGTTGCGTCCGGCTTTCGCAGATGTACTGTAAATATGTGGTAAAATTTTGCTTTTGCTGATGATTTTAAAATATTGAGGTATGGAAAATATGGGAGAAGAAATTGCAGTTTCTCTCAAAAATGTATCAAAGTGCTTTCAGCGATATGCTCATCCAGTAGATCGCTTAAAAGAGATTTTATTACCTGGTAAAAGTATTTCTGAACAATTTTGGGCGCTGAGAGATATTGATTTAGTAATTCCTAAAGGAGAAACAGTAGGCATTATTGGGCGCAATGGCTGTGGTAAAAGTACACTATTGCAAATTATCGCGGGAACCTTAACACCCACAACGGGTGAAGTAAAAGTCAAGGGTCGAGTCTCTGCATTGTTAGAACTGGGAAGTGGTTTTAACCCAGAGTTTACAGGACGGCAAAATGTATTTTTTAATGGGCGCTTATTAGGGTTAAGTCAACAAGAAATTGCCGACAAATTTGATGAAATTGCTGGATTTGCAGATATCGGAGACTTTATCAATCAACCAGTAAAAACATACTCAAGCGGTATGTTTGTTCGTTTAGCCTTTGCTGTAGCTGTGAACGTCAATCCAGAAATTCTCATTGTTGATGAAGCACTGGCTGTCGGTGATGTTGTGTTTCAACATAGATGTATGCGGCGGATGCGAGATTTAATGGATTCTGGAGTCACAACTTTATTTGTCTCTCACGATTCCGGAGCTATCAAAAATTTGTGTAATTCAGCAGTCATGATTCATGATGGGCAAATACACACTTCAGGTTTGCCCAATGCAGTCATAATTGAATATTTGAGACTGGTTACTGATTTAGAATTGAATTTAGCGCCGAAAGAGTTAGATAATCAATTTCCCCAGCCAACAGATGACATTAATCTTGTCAACAATCAATCATTAGAATCACTCGGTGTTGACATCCTATCAGTTAAGGAATCTTCGGGAAAACTCAAACGCCGGGGAAGTGGTAAGGCTCGGATTGAAAAAATCAGATTATTGAACCAGTTAGGAGAAGACGCTGGAGAAAGCCCTATTTTTGAATTTAATGAAGAAGTTACTTTAGTTATTCAAGTCAGAGCTTATGTTGCTATTAAGAGTTGTATCATTGGGTTTTTCGTATGCGACAAAAACGGCAACGAATTGATCGGAAGTAATACCTTGGAAGAAAATATTAAAATTGATAACTTAGAGACTGAAGAAAAATTAGAAATTAGCTTTAAATTCAAAATACCTTTAAGACCAAACTCTTACAGTGTAACGGTTGCTGGAGCCGAAAACTATGAAGCTGTCACTTTTGATTGGATTGATAATGCAATAGTTTTTCAGGTTTTACCTCCACACACAGGAAAGCGTATTCATGCTTTAATCGACCAGCCAATGATGGTTGAACTTAAAAGAAATCTGTTGCAAATAATAGCTATAGCAAATTAAATTATCTAAAAATTAATTATGCATAAAGATTGGTCAAAAGATTATCCATCCCCTGAAGGGCTGACAGAAGAAGCTCTAGATGAGAATAGCAGTCTCAAAAAAATGCTGGACTTTATTGGCTCAGGTAAAAGAGTAGTTGACTTTGGCTGTGCAACAGGTTACTTCGCAAATTTACTTCAACAAAAAGGTTGTATAGTCACAGGAATAGAAATCAATCCAGATGCAGCAAAAGTAGCTGAAAAATACTGTCAAAACGTCATAGTAGCCGATCTTGATTTTGTATCTATTACAGAAATTTTAGCTAATCAGAAGTTTGATGTGGCGATATTTGGCGATATTCTGGAACATCTCCGCAACCCGTGGAAAGTTTTAGAAGAAACCAAAAGTATTTTAAAAGAGCATGGCTTTGTAGTAGCGTCTATTCCCAATATCGCTCACGGAGCAATTCGTTTAGCATTACTTGAAGGCAAATTTGACTATAGGAAGTTAGGAATATTAGATGATACACATTTGCGGTTTTTTACTCGTGAAACAACTGAAAAATTGTTAAAAACATCTGGATATTTTCTTGATCAAATAGGCCGTACAAAATTACCAGTATTTTCTGATTCTGATTTAGTCCCAAAACTTAATGAAAATGACTTTAGCAAAGACCTTATAGAATGCCTCCAAGAAGATCAAGATATTGATACTCTACAATTTATAGTCCGAGCATTTCCTTTATTTCAAGAGGGTGAGCATAGTTTACTGAATACCAGATATCACCAGGTATTAGTCGAACGTGATCTCATACAATCGCAACTACAAAAAACACAGGCTGAATTTGAGCGATCGCAATCTCAATTACATCAAACACAGGCTGAATTTGAGCAATCGCAATCTCAATTGCAAACGATAGAGGCGGAATTTGAACGATCGCAATCTCAATTGCAAAAGATTGAGGCGGAATTTGAGCGATCGCAATCTCAATTGCAAAAGACAGAGGCTAAATTAGAGGAAATTCGTTGGCGATCGCAACATATGCAAACAGAAATAGAAGTTGGTTTACAACCGTCTATAGAAGAAGTAGAAACATTGAGATTACAACTCCAAAATACTCTGACAGAATTTGAGCGATCGCAGCATATAATCACAGCAATGGAAAGTAGTAAATTTTGGAAAATTAGAGAAATTTGGTTCAAATTCAAAACAATATGGACTGGAGTTAATCATTAATCAATGATATTATTTGTAAAACCTAACTTCAAAATAGCATTCAATAATTCAAATAATTATAAATGTGGAGGATTTGAAATATGCTATTTAAGCAAAACAACTTACAAGATATAGTTAGCTTATTAAAATGTTCCAAATGCCACAACGATCACTTAGTAATTAAAACAGACTATTTAGAGTGTAGCAATTGTTCAGCACAATACCCAATACGGAATAAAGTACCCATTTTCTTAGAAAATACCAATACTGTTAAAATAATGCCCATAGACCATATTAGTAATCAATTGCCTATGGAAATATTTAACTGGCTAGAAAAATTAAATGGTTATAGCTTGAATATAGGCGCAGGTGCAACAAAATCAAAAATACCTAAATGTATAGAACTAGAGTATTCAATATGGAAAAATACGGCTGTTGTGGGTGACGCACATCATCTTCCCTTTCAGGATGAAATTTTTGATGCCGTAGTCTGCTTTAATGTATTTGAACATTTATATAATCCAGCTTTAGCAGCAAAAGAAATCTTACGAGTATTAAAACCCGGGGGAAAACTAATTCTTCAGACAGCATTTTTACAACCTTTGCATGAAGAACCAATACATTTTTATAATGCAACTAAATATGGGTTACTTAATTGGTTCTCCGAATTTAAGATAGAAAAGTGCCATGTTTCTGAAAACTTCAATCCTGCTTTGACATTAGGGTGGTTATCCTCTGAATTAATCCACTCATTAAATCAAAATTATAATTCTAGCATCAGTACATACTTATCAAAAACAACCCTTCAAGATTGGAGCAAAATTTGGGCTGATCCTGATCAACGAAACGGTTTACTATGGGATTCATTATTAAATTTACCTCAATCTAGCCAAGAAAAGTTTAGTGCTGGCTTTGAACTTGAAGCCAGTAAACCAAGTAAAATTCAAATGCTTAAACCTATCGAAAATAACACAACAAAAGAAGCGTCTATGGAACTACTAAACCAAAATTCATCAGTGAAAATAGCACAATTACCAGATGAATCAATCAATGAAATTGACGAAAAAAGATTATTAGTTATTTCTCGGCTAGAAAGTGCAACCATCTGTGAGAAGATGGGCAATAATCCCTGGCAAACAATATCTAATACTGCCTATGAATCCAGTGAAAATCCTTGTATAACTGTAATTATTTCTTTGTATAATTACTCTAAATATATATGTAAATGTATAGATAGTGTGTGTAAATCTAATTTGTATGATTTACCAGGAGATATTGAAGTATTAATAATTGATGATTGTTCCACAGATAGTTCAGCCAGCATAGTAGAAGAATATATAAAAGAGGCTAAAATACCTATTTCTTTAATCAAGAAATATTTTAACACAGGTTTAGCTGATGTGAGAAACATAGGATTAAAACTGGCACGTTCACCTTATGTATTCATCCTAGATGCAGACAATTGGATATTGCCCAACTGCTTACCAGTTCTTTATAGAGAAATTAAACTATCTGATTGTGCAGCAACATACGGAAAAATTAGAAGGTTTGATAATGAAACTAATCAAGATATTGATACAGTATCCTCTAAAGAGTGGGATGTTAGTTCCTTAGTAAAAGATCCATACATAGATGCTATGGCTATGTTTAATAGAGAAATTTTGCTGAAAGTAGGAGGATATTCGACTGAACTCATTGAATATGGTTGGTTTGGATGGGAAGATTATGACCTTTGGCTGAAATTAGCTCAAAATGGTTACTCATGTCAGCTAGTTCCAGAAATTCTCAGTTCCTATAGGTTGCATCCAACTTCAATGATCAATATTACTGGCAGATATATCCTCAATATGTCTAGATATTTTCATAATAAATTTTCAGAATTGTCTCAATTAAACACTCAGTCAGATAGACTATTTGGTTCTTGGCGCAGTGAAGTTTATTCAGGAACATACGGAAAAATCAGACCGAGGTTAAATGCAGTTCAATCAGATGAATTACACAAGGCTAATGCGACTATTGAGGCTATCCAGTCTAGTAAATTTTGGAAATTAAGAAACCAGTGGTTTAAATTGAAAAAGAATTTAGGTTTAACCAAAGATATTGGCGTTAAAATCTAATTTCTTTGTTGGCATAAATTAATCAAATTTAGGGTTAGGGTTAAATTCATGAATTATCAAGTGGTAGCCTATATTACTGCTTACAAAGACGTACAAGCAGTAAAAAAATGTTTAGAATTACTCAAAAATCAGTCATATCCCATAGGAGAAATTTTTGTAGTTGACAATTCTCCGCAACAAATAATATTTTCTGAAGATGGATTATTAGTTAAACACTGTCCTGCAAATATAGGAGTTGCAGGAGGATTGAAGCAAGCAGTTATTTGGGCTAAAGAAAAAGGCGCTGATTTTCTTTGGGCTTTTGATCAAGATAGTGAACCAGATGAAAATTTGCTAGAAAAGCTATTATTAAAATATAGTTTATTGTCAACAAAGGATTTTCCTATTGGAATAGTTGCTCCTTTGGCAATTGATGTGCAATCTCAGAGCAAAATCCACGGTTTAATATTTGGGGGATATAAATTTGATTTACCATCAGAATTAGAAAGCCTGACAGATTACTATGAATGTGACGCTTTGATTACATCTGGGAGTTTAATTTCTTTAGATGCAGCTAGAAGTGTGGAATTACCAAGAGAAGATTTATTCCTAGATGCTGTAGATTACCTGTACTGTATAAATTTCAAAAGAAAGGGATATAAAGTAGTGGTGAGCAAGGATACTATTCTTAAGCATCATTTAGGCACATATCGACACATTAAGTCACCAAAGACAAAAAAAGAAGTTTTTACTTACACTTGCTCACCGCTTCGCTACTATTACAGTTGTAGAAATCATACTTTTCTGGAAACTCGTTTATCAACAAAGTTGATGTTGTCCAAATCTGTAATCCATAGATTAAATATTTTAAGGCATCATTTAACGCATATATATTCTTATGAACCAGACTTCACTTTGTTAAAAGCTTGGGCTTGTATGAGTGGAACTATAGAAGGTTTTATGGGGAAACTGGGTAAAACTTGGTAAGTAGAAATGTTAAGTATTTCAGCCGCTTTACGGAAGTTAACCGGTGGGCAGATATGACGTGCTAAATTATTCTTGCCAATATTAGTAGAATCAACACCCGTGAAACTTATAACTACTGAAATTTCTGACGTTTACCTGATCGAACCGCAAGTATTCGCTGACTCACGCGGTTTGTTCTGGGAATCCTACAATCACCAAAAATTTACAGATAAACTAGATATTAGCGTCAACTTCGTCCAAGACAACCACTCAGCTTCCCAGCAAAATGTCCTTCGGGGACTGCACTACCAAATCATCCAACCCCAAGGTAAACTCGTCCGTGCTGTGGTTGGTATAATCTTTGACGTAGCTGTAGATATTAGAAAAAGCTCTCCCACCTGCGGAAAATGGGTAGGTTATGAACTCAGCGCTGAGAATAAACGCCAATTGTGGATACCACCAGGCTTGGCGCACGGTTTTCTTGTGCTGTCAGAAACTGCGGAAGTTATTTATAAAACGACAGATTATTATGCTCCTGAAGGCGATCGCACAATTCTCTGGAATGATCCAGATTTAGCTATAGATTGGCCTATCAAACAACTCCCGATATTATCAGCTAAAGATAGCAACGGTCAAGCATTTAGAACTGCGGAACTATATGAATGAATCAATCTTACTACTGGGTAGCAACGGTCAAGTAGGGCAAGAACTCGAAAAACTTCTTTCCCCCCATCACAAAATCATCTCACTTGCACGCCCCCAAATAGACCTCAGCCAACCCGATAGCCTGCGTCAAATCATCAGAGAAATCCAACCACAAATCATCATTAACGCCGCCGCTTACACTGCTGTAGACAAAGCCGAAACCGAACCCGAACTAGCTACCGCCATCAATGCGACAGCCCCCCAAATTATCGCCGCAGAAAGCCAAAAACTGGGGTCTTTTCTGATTCACTTTTCCACAGATTACGTATTTGATGGACAGCATACTCACCCATACCAAGAAACTGATCCAACCAATCCTTTAGGTGTTTACGGTCAAACCAAACGAGCCGGAGAAATAGCAATTGAGCAAACTCATCCCCATCATCTCATTCTGCGTACAGCTTGGGTTTACGGCTGCTGTGGTAAAGGGAACTTTGTCAAAACCATGCTGCGACTGGGTAAAGAACGCTCAGAAATTGGTGTAGTGACAGATCAAATTGGTAGTCCTACATGGGCGCAAGATATCGCTGATGCGATCGCTCAGATTATACCCCAATTAACACCAGAAATAGCTGGCACCTATCACTATACCAATAGTGGCGTAATTAGCTGGTACGACTTTGCCGTAGCGATTTTTGAAGAAGCCCAACAACTTGGTTTTCCCCTCACACCACCCAAAGTTATCCCCATCACCACCGCCGAATATCCCACCTTAGCCCGTCGTCCGGCTTATCCTGTCCTAGCTTGTGGGAAAATATCACAACTTCTAGGAACTTATCCCCCCCATTGGCGACAAAGATTGAGACTAATGCTCAAAGACTGGCTCTCCAAATCTTAATAAATATGAAAGCACTGATTCTATCTGGTGGTAAAGGTACACGTCTACGTCCACTCACCTATACAGGCGCAAAACAACTAGTCCCAGTTGCCAATAAACCAATTTTGTGGTATGGGATTGAAGAGATGGTTGCAGCTGGAATTACCGATATTGGGATTATTATTAGCCCAGAAACGGGATCAGAAGTCCAAAAGAAAACCGGAGATGGCAAAGTTTTTGGTGCTAACATCACCTATATTCTACAAGACCAGCCAGCCGGATTAGCTCATGCTGTGGCGATCGCCCGTTCCTTTTTAGCAGATTCGCCCTTTGTCATGTACTTGGGTGACAACCTCATTCAACAAGGTGACTTAAGTTACTTTTTACAAGAATTTATTCAACAACAACCAGATGCTTTAATTCTGCTGCGTGAAGTTGTCAATCCTAGCGCTTTTGGTGTGGCTAAGGTAGACGAAACAGGGAGAGTCTTAGAATTAATTGAAAAACCCAAAATTCCCCCATCAAACTTAGCCTTGGTCGGGGTTTATTTCTTTTCTCCCATTATTCATGATGCCATTAATCGTATCCAACCCTCAAAGAGAGGCGAGTTAGAAATTACCGATGCTATTCAATGTTTAATAGACCACAAAAAACACGTTGTCGCTTGCAAGTTAGATGGTTGGTGGCTAGATACTGGGAAAAAAGATGATTTACTAGAAGCTAACCGTTTGATTCTCGATACTTATTTGCAAACATCCAATTTAGGCATAGTCGATCCCCAGAGTCAGATTATTGGACGAGTCCAAATTGGGACTAATTCCCAAATTATCAATTGTACAATTCGCGGGCCAGTGGTGATTGGTAACGATTGTTATTTAGAAAACTGCTTCATTGGCCCTTACAGTAGCATTGCAAATCAGACAAAGCTGATTGATACCGATTTAGAACACAGCGTCATTTTAGAAGGGGCTAAAATTGTGGGAATTAATCAGCGGATTATTGATAGTGTCATTGGACAACGCGCACAATTGACTATTGCACCTCGTCGTCCTAAAGCCTTACGGTTTTTGATTGGTGATGATTGTCAAATTGAACTGACATGATTTACTTTTTAACAGTTAACTATTATTCTACGAATCTGCTAACTAAATTAATTCATTCATTCCCATCTGACCAAAATACTGCTTACAAAGTTTTAATCATCAATAATTCTCCGGAAGAGACTGCTATTAACCAGTTTCAAAGTCAATCTGTGCAGATTATTCATGCTGATGGTAATATAGGCTTTGGTAATGCTTGCAATTTAGGTATTGAATATATTTTTAATCAAGATAAGCAAGCAATTATTTGGATAATTAATCCAGATGCCTATTTACCAAAAAATGCTTTAGCAGAAGTTAACAGATTTTTTGATTCTCATTCAGAGTTATCAATTCTTGGTACGATTATTTATACACCTGGAGGTGAAGTTTGGTTTGCAGGGGGTCGCTTTTTTCCGAGAATTGGGGCAATTATTCATCAAGACTTGTTAACACACACAGATAAACCCTATGCCACTTGTGACTGGGTTTCAGGTTGTAGTTTAATGATTAATTTACGGAAATTTGCGGAACCGCCTTTATTTGACCCGGTTTACTTTCTCTACTATGAAGATTTTGATTTTTGTCAACGCTACGCTCATCAAGGACATTTAATTGCCATCACTAATAATTTTAGTGTAATTCATCAACCATCATCTATTACTAATAGAAATGTGTTTCTTAAAATTAAACATAGTACATACAGCTATCTAATAACATTAGAAAAATATACAAATCTGGCGATACAAATAGTCAGATTAATTAGGCTGATTGTGTACGCACTTGCTTTGATTGCGATCAAACCTCAAGTTTCATTAGGGAAAATGGCGGGAGTGTTAATGTATTTGAAGCGAAGTATGAGTAAGAGGCGCTAGCACCGCTACGCGGAAGTCAAAATCGAGTTTATAGGCTTTTGATTGATTTCTTATGGTTGTCCTATTTACGCCGTGCTGTACTAAATATTTACACTAATACTAAATTAATATGAAGCTGCATGGAATAAAATATCAAGAATAATTGAACGCAGATGGACACAGATGGACGCAGATAAAGATGGATTAATCAAGGAATTTCAGGATTATGTGCAGCCTCACATAAAATTGGTATAAATATTCTGCTGTTTCAGTATGAACAACCTAAAACTTGTTAGTTAGTAATGACCTTTTAAGTGCTGAAATCATGTAATACTAAATGTAAGACTTTTCTTATTTGACAGCAAAAATATGAAAATCACATCTAAAGGACAAGTAACCATTCCCGTAGAAATACGTGAAAAATTAGGACTCATACCCAACACAGAAGTCGAGTTTGAAGTCATTGGAGACGCAGTTTATTTAAAAAAAGCTCAAGTTAAATTTACTACGGCTAAAAGTTTAGTAGAAAGGATACGAGGTAAAGCAACAGTAAAAATGACTACAGATGAGGTAATGGCACTAACTAGACAAGATTAATGAAAGAAATACTGGTTGACAGTAACATTATTCTTGATATTGTCACGGAAGATGCAAATTGGTTTGATTGGTCATCTGAAAAATTAATTGAATATGCCGAAAATACCCAACTTAATATTAACCCCATTATTTATGCTGAAATTTCAATGGGATTTCAAAAGATAGAAGAACTAGAAGCAATTTTACCGCTAAATTTTTTTCATCGTTTAGACTTACCTTGGGAAGCTGCTTTTTTGGCGGGAAAGTGCTTTATGCAATATCGCCAAAAAGGTGGAACTAAACGCTCGCCTTTACCAGACTTTTATATTGGCGCTCATGCTGCGATCGCGGATATGATGCTTTTGACTAGAGACGTTAATCGATACCGCACTTACTTTCCCACATTAGAACTCATAGCTCCAGAATATTAATCATTGAATATTCAGATGACAACTAAAAAAGCCCTAATTACCGGACTCACCGGACAAGACGGTTCCTATCTCGCCGAAATCCTCTTAACAAAAGGTTACGAAGTATTCGGACTAGTTCGCCGTTCTAGCACCAGCAACTTGGAACGTATTAGCCACCTTTCCGGCGACGTTCACATTGTATCTGGTGACCTCCTCGATCAATCTTCCTTAATGGACGTAATTACAGACTCACAACCTGATGAAATCTATAATCTCGCCTCTCAAAGCTACGTCCCCCTGTCTTGGACTCAACCCGCCCTCACGGCGGAATACACAGCCCTCGGTGTTTCCCGTCTCTTAGAATCAATTCGTCGCTGCAAACCGGATGCAAGATTCTACCAAGCCTCTAGTAGTGAGGTTTTTGGTCAACCCGACGAATCACCCCAAACCGAACGCACCGCTTTTCGTCCCCGTAACCCCTATGGTGTTGCTAAAGCTTACGCCCACTGGATGACTATTAACTATCGGCAAAAATATAACCTCTACGCCTGCTGTGGTATTACCTACACTCACGAATCCCCCCGACGCGGCACAGAATTTGTATTTCGGAAAATTACCCACGCAGCAGCCCAAATCAAACTCGGTTTGGCAAATGAATTAAAATTAGGTAATTTAGATGCTCGTCGTGATTGGTGCTATGCCAAAGATGCTGTTTATGCTATGTGGCTGATGTTACAACAAGAGCAACCCGACGATTATATTATTGCCAGTGGTGAAACTCACTCGGTCAGAGAACTTGTTGAGTGTGCTTTTAATTGTGTTGGTCTAAATTGGCCAGATTATGTTTCAGTTGACTCCGCATTTTACCGTCCTGATGAACCAGTGCAGTTAGTTGGTTCTATTGATAAAATTAAAACTCAACTAGGTTGGCAACCTCAACATACTTTTGAGCAAATGGTTGAGTTAATGGTTGATTATGACCTCAAAAAATTGAGCGACAGCATAGCTTAAAGATTTTCATGTTAAAGGTTGTAGTTGATGCCATCCTCTGTAAAATTACACCCAAGCGGGATGGGTTTTATATGGCTAAAATTCAATCAATAAAGCTAGTCAAAGAGCAAAATTACTTTCCTGATCAAGAATGGCAAAAGCAACATTAAAGCTTATTTAATGAATATATCTGATAATTCTGGCTCTAAGCAATTAATTATAAACTTATCAATTCTCTTACCAAAACCCACAGGTATCAGTAACTATGCTCAAAATATTTTCCCTTATTTAAAATGTCTTGAACCCACTTTATTAACAGCACAAAATTACTCGAAATTTAAATCCTATCCAGTCCCAAATAATCTGACTCCGGAGCAAGGTACAAAGGGACATTTGCGCCGCTTATTATGGACACAGTTTCAAGTCCCGCAAATCTATCACAACCTCAAATCTCGGCTGTTATTTTCCCCGTTACCAGAAGCGCCCCTGAATAGTAATTGTCGTTTTGTGGTTATGTGTCATGACTTAATACCGTTGCGCTTTCCCAAACGCTTCTCGCCGTTAACACCTTACCATCGTTATTACATTCCCCAAGTCCTCAAACAAGCGCAACATATCATCTGCAATTCCCAAGCCACAGCCCAGGATATCATCGATTTTTACCAAGTTCCGGCCAGTAAAATTACGCCCATTCCTTTGGCTTATCATCGCCAACATTTTCGCCCAATTAGAGAAACATCGGCAGAAAGTCAGCGTTATTTTCTTTACCTGGGACGACATGACCCTTATAAAAATTTACATCGACTGATAGCTGCTTTTGCGGCGCTACGCAATAGGGGCGAATATGAATTATGGTTAGCAGGCCCCATCGATGGGCGTTACACTCCAGTTTTACAAAGGCAGGTTGCAGAACTGGGAATAACTGATCAGGTAAAGTTTCTCAACTATGTATCTTATAGCGAATTACCAAAAATTATTCATGGTGCGATCGCCTTAGTGTTTCCCAGTCTGTGGGAAGGCTTCGGTTTCCCGGTTCTGGAAGCAATGGCTTGTGGGACTCCGGTAATTACTTCTAACCTGTCCTCACTCCCAGAAGTTGCGGGTGATGCGGCGATTTTGATTAATCCTGACAACACAGCAGAAATTACCGATGCCATGCGGATTATAGCTGAAGATATGGAAGTGCGATCGCACCTCTCCACCCAAGGTATAAATAGAGCAAATCAATTCAGTTGGGAAAAAACCGGACTGGCTACCGCCGAAGTTTTATCACGTTATTTATGAATGCTAGGCTAAAGTTATCTTTCCCAAAACCTTACCAATAAATCCTATGGTTGTGCAAACTCCCCCCCGGCAATCTTCTATAGAAGAATACCTAGCACAGGAAGAGACTGCTGAGTACCGCAGCGAATACCGTAATGGAGAAATTATACCAATGGCTGGAGGCTCTATTAATCACAACAGAATTATCCGCAATCTTAGCAGACTTTTAGAATTGGGTTTGCAAGAAAAGTCTTATGAAGTATTTCTGAGTGACTTGCGCCTATGGATTCCTCATTACCAAGAATACACATATCCTGATATTCTGATCATCGAAGATGAAGCTATCTTTCAAGAAGGACGCACTGATACAGTGGTGAATCCTAGCATAATTTTTGAGGTACTTTCTAAATCTACCAGTAGTAGAGACAGAGGCGATAAATTTACTTATTACCGTTCCATCCCAGAACTCCAAGAATATATATTAATTGACCAATATCAAATTCATATTGAGCAGTTTAGCAAAACTCCAGAAGGTAACTGGCTATTAAGAGAATCTGACAATGAAGACGGAGTTTTAACTTTAGCTGCCGCAAATTGCCAAATTCCCCATCGCCAGATTTACGAGAGAGTTAAATTTGAATCAGAGTAGATGGTTCCAGCAATTCTTAATTACGAATTACGAACTACGAACTACGAATTACGAATTAAGGAGTTCCCACCGCCCCAGAGTAAACCAAACCCCGTTGCAGATCCAAAGTCAGAATTGCTCCATCACGAATCACTGAGGTTGCGCCCTTGACACCCACAATCACTGGTACACCCAGACGTAAAGCAATGACTGCGGCATGACTGGTTAGACTATCATCTTCTGTAATAATCCCGGCAGCTTTCCGAATCGCTTCTACAAAATCGGCATCGGTGCGGGGTGCAACCAAAATATCTCCAGGATTAAAATTACTCACTTCCATGCCAGTGAGAACTACCCTAGCACGACCACTGACAGAACCTTGTCCCAAACCAATACCCTGACCCAGCACGGCTGTGACCACTTCCACCTTCACCAAATCCGTTGAGCCGGAAACTCCTTGGAGTGTACCAGCAGTCATCACCACCAAATCACCTTCAGATAGGTAATTACGCTCTTGCGCCACATTGATAGCCGCTTGAAATGTCTGTCCTGTGGAAGGTAGCCCCAGAACCAACAATGGTTTGACTCCCCAGACCATTTGTAGCTGTCGGGCCACATTTACATGGGGTGTCACCGCCAAAATCGGTGTATGGGGACGGAATTTCGAGACATTCCGGGCTGTAGCTCCTGTTTGCGTCAGGGTCATAATTGCCGCTGCTCCCAGCTGTTCAGCAATTTGTCCCACTGCTTGACTAATGGCATTAGGAATCGAACGCCTGTCATCGCGCTTTGGACGGACGACTCGATGCAGTACTTCTTCCTGCTCCATGCGTTCAGCAATACGTGCCATTGTTGCCACTGCTTCCACGGGAAAGTCACCCACAGCAGTTTCATTAGACAGCATCACGGCATCAGTGCCATCTAAAATGGCATTAGCTACGTCTGACACTTCCGCACGAGTGGGACGGGGGTTGCTCACCATGCTGTCTAACATTTGGGTAGCAGTGATGATGGGAATCCCTAAGCGATTGGCGGCAGCAATTAGCCGCTTTTGCAACACAGGGACATCCTCAGCCGGGAGTTCTACACCTAAGTCACCTCTAGCAACCATCACGCCATCACATAAAGCCAGAACTTCTTCCATTTGTTCAATGGCTTCATGTTTTTCAATTTTGGCAATTACTGGTACTTGCTTGCCGGCGCTAGAAATTAACTCTTTAATTTCGATCATGTCCTGGGGGTTGCGGACAAAGGAAAGTGCTACCCAGTCTACACCTTGATCCAGACCAAACACGAGATCCTCTCGGTCTTTGTCGGTCATGGCCTTGATTGACAGGTAAACACCAGGAAAGTTGACACCTTTGTTGTTAGACAACTTACCAGGCACTGTGACAGAACAGTGTAAATCGCCTTTGTCACGATTAATTTCTTCTACGAGCATTTCTACTCGTCCATCATCAAGGAGGATTTTTGCACCTACAGGTACTTCTTCTGCCAAATGATCGTAAGTAACACAGCTAATTTCTTGTGAACCGATAACTGGGCGATTTGTCAAGGTGAAGCGATCGCCTTTTGCTAAAATTATCGACCCATTTTCAAACTTACCTAAGCGAATTTTTGGACCTTGTAAGTCTTGGAGAATTGCCACTGGCTGATTTAATTCAAAGGCAGTTTGCCGAATTAAGCGAATACTACGCTGATGGTCGGCATGAGTACCGTGGGAGAAATTGAGCCGCAGTGTCGTTGCACCCGCTTCAATAATCGCCTTCAGCATTTCTGGGCTGCTAGTGGCAGGCCCAATTGTAGCTACAATTTTTGTCCGGCGTAGAGAGTCTCTTAATTGCATAGGGGCTGATTCTAGGGGGCTATCTCTATCTAGAGATTCATAGTAAGTTAAGGGGCGTTTCGTTTTCAGTCACTGCTATATCCATAACCAACAAAGGCAGAGGATGAATGGGGGTGTGAGAGTCACTTTGAGCCGTAATTATTTATTTTCCCCTGGTTAACATTTCCCAAGAGTTGTGAGATAGAGTAGATATCGTACACCAAACTTGGTCACATCCTGCTGAGTAGAGATTTTTCCATCAACTTTTTGATGCTTGCCTCGCACATCCTACTGATCAGCAAAAACTTATCTCTCGTCTGGAATCATAGCGCTATTCATCTACTCTTCAGCAAAGATAAAGTTAAATATTGCTAAATAACAACTTACAAAAGTTTAT
The DNA here is from genome assembly GCF_963896525.1 of Nodularia sp. LEGE 04288. NCBI lineage: Bacteria > Bacillati > Cyanobacteriota > Cyanophyceae > Nostocales > Nodulariaceae > Nodularia > Nodularia sp. LEGE 04288. Next base: position 4,953 of record NZ_CAWQOY010000128.1, on the reverse strand, counting down.
GATCAGCTCATCTTTATCGTATATTCTTAGTGTTTGATCAAAGAAGGAGTTACAAATGCTCACATTGGAGGCACAGAAGTCACTGAAAATCCCGCCCAAGGAATTTTTAGCGCCTCCTGGTGATTTTAATCCCACACTGTTACTGTTTTTATCCACGGTAACAATGCTGGTGTTGTCTAACTTTGGTTACTGGCTATGGCAATGGCCAGACTGGTTGTGTTTTACCATTAACACCCTGGCTTTACATTGTGCTGGCACGGTGATTCACGATGCTTGTCATCAATCTGCCCATCGCAACCGCGTGATTAATGCCATGTTAGGGCATGGTAGCGCTTTGATATTAGCTTTTGCTTATCCAGTATTTACACGGGTGCATTTACAGCATCACTCCCATGTCAATGACCCCAAAAACGACCCAGATCATTACGTCTCTACAGGGGGGCCGTTGTGGTTGATTGCAGTGCGTTTTTTATACCATGAGGTGTTTTTCTTTCAACGGCGACTGTGGCGCAAGTATGAACTATTAGAATGGTTCGTCAGCCGCTTAATTGTGGTGACAATTTTTTATATCTCGATTCAATATCACTTTTTAGGCTACATTCTGAATTTTTGGTTTATCCCGGCGTTTTTGGTGGGGATAGCACTAGGATTATTTTTTGATTATTTACCACATCGTCCGTTTGCAGAACGCGATCGCTGGAAAAATGCCCGCGTCTATCCTGGTAAACTGCTAAATATCCTGATCTTAGGACAGAATTACCACCTCATCCATCATTTATGGCCTTCAATTCCTTGGTATAACTACCAACCTGCTTATTACGCGATGAAGCCGTTATTGGATGAAAAGGGTAGTCCTCAGACATCGGGGTTATTGCAGAAAAAAGACTTTTTTGAATTTGTGTATGACATCTTTGTAGGAATTAGATTTCATCGTCATCACGAATAATCTTTACCACTTAAGAATTAGAGGGAAATCTTAGAGGTTGTTTGAAAAGTTTTGGGCGAATATAATTCGCTACTACACAAGTAAAGTCCACCTGCGTGGACTAATGAAAAATTAACCCGCCTGCGCGGGTTTCGTCTGTGTAGCCGCGACTTCTATTCGCCAAGTTAGTCATAAATTAGACTTTTCAAACAACCTCTTAAACATCTCAAAAAATATCAGAGGTAATCCCACTTTATTTTCTCACCTTTCAATTCAGACTGCTGTAGACAAGGAATTCGCCTGTGGTTAACTCTTCTATTTCTACTGGTTCTTCAAATGATTTTAATTTGAATTGTAAATCATTCCAATCCTTGCCATATTTATTTTGGAAGTGAATTGTCCATTTTTCCCTTTGTTGAATAAACCAATCCTCAATTTCACGAACACTTCTTCTGATAGAATCCGCCTCCATTATGTTTTGAAAACTGGTTCCATCTGTTGTCATTCCTGAACCCATAGGCGAAAGGACACGATCACCAGGTGTCTGAACCAGAGTAACTAATCCAGCTTTCCGAAAGCTGTCAATATCGTTATCAGAGGGGTTGTGGTCTAGTTCATTAATGCCCCTTACGGTATCTCGAACTAGCAGCTCCTCCCAGTTTTCTTCGATGATTCTTAGTAAATCCTGATTGGTCCAACCTCCTTTGTGTGGATGAATATCTATTAAATACATTATTCTTGAATGTATATCAGCAATGGCAAATAAAAGTTCTTTGGTGCGGTCTACAAATTCGGGTTGCGTTGGATGAGGTTCAGTACCCAGGTGGAAGTGGAAGATTTCCCAGTCATAAAACATTAGGTCTTTGTAGTCTGGATCGTTTATCTTGGTGCTTATATGAGGTTTTAAATTTTGTCCAGATTCTGCCTTTATAATAAATTGTTGCAACCCATTCCTAATTTCTTCGGATAGAGGCTTGTTGATTAACTCTTGAGATTTTTTGATAGTCCAAGAGATAACTGGTGGTATTCTCCGTCTCACGTTGAGGTATCGGAGCAAAAGAGTTTCCAAATCCTCTCCTGGTATTTCGGGATATCCCAATTGGGATAATTTTTGTACGGTAATTTCTTTTAGATCATCAATGAAATTAATAACTGCCATATTTCCTCGAATTTTTGCCCTTTATAATTAAGTATCGTCATACTTTTGCCTTTTTAGCTCAGAGAATGTTTGTAAAGTGTCAATTCATACTAATCCTGGCGACTAGAAGTCGCAGCTACACAGACAAAACCCGCCTGCGCGGGTTGGAAATGTTTAATTTTTATGAGTCCGCACAGGCCGACTTACTTTGTGTATTAGCGTACAGCCTGCGGTATGCGGAGGGGCTATTTTATTCGCCCAATACTTTGAAAACGTATCGGCTCAAATATCAGTGCAGAGATTTTGAGCGTAAATCACTTCAATATTGCTACGAAATTCTAATTTGTCTAAAGATTCGGCAAAAAACACAAAACCTTTGTATGCTGTCACATATTTATAGATTTTGGTGAAATAGCCTTCACTCGTGATAATTACTAGTGGCTGCTCCATCTTGGAGAGAATGCTCAAAAAATCCTCTAGCTTTACGCAAACACCAGTTCCCCTCTCAGTAAACATTCTCCCACCAATGGCAGTATGTTGAGCCGCATCACCACTGTAATAGCTCATTTCGTGCTAATTTTTACTATAATTTACAGCCGTATTTTAAACTTTTGACTTAGCTACGTGCTGTGATGGTTGTAACGGCTGGGATAAACTCCAATCTGGACGTAATTTAGCAGCTTGGCGCAAATAAATATGATTAATTGGTGTAGAAGCTGGGAGGTGAGCGTGAATGAGAAACCGGATGCAACGCTGTAAGCTACCTTCGACGTGCATTTGCTGTACATCCAACATAGCCACATTATCCCATCCAGAACGCGATCGCGCGATCGCCGCCGGAAAAACCGCATCCAAATCACGCGTCACTGAGAAAGTCACACTAATCATCTCCTCTGGCTGGATTTGATTTCGTTGTTCTAGTTCATCTATAAGTTCCGTTACCGCTTCTCCAATCGCTTCAATGGTATTTTCGGAAACGGTTGTTGCTCCACGAATCGCCCGCATTTTCCACTCCACGCCAAAATCCTCCTTAATTAATCATCAGTTATGAGTCATGAGTCATTGGTCATTAATCAAAGACTATTGACCAATGAGTGTTAATTTTTTATGGTCGATATAACCACAGTGGCAGACCACTAGTAGACATTTCAAATTCCAGCCAATTAATTCCCGCCCCTAGTCCTGATGAAACCTGACGGCTTCCGGGTAGAACGCGACTCAATAAAGGTTTTCGTTCTTCTAGGGTATAACAGGGTGCTTTGTCAGGATCAAGACCCACCATTTCTGCTGTCCAGCAACGTGCATCTTCTTCGGTTCCCAGGCGGTCTACAACGCCTAATTCTAAAGCTTGTTCTCCGGTAAAAATTCGACCATCAGCGAAAGTTTTCACAGTTTCTACTTCCAAAGAACGCGCCTCGGCGATGGTGTAGACAAACTGCTGATAACTGATATCAATCAACTCTTGCAGGATGGTTTCTTCTGGTAAAGTCAGTTGGCGGTCAAATGCCAAAATGTCTTTGTAAGGGCCAGACTTGATAACTTTGAAGGAAACACCGATTTTTTCCAGCAAGCGTTCCAAGTTATTCCCTCGCAAAATCACGCCAATACTCCCGGTGATTGTACCAGGGTTAGCCATGATGTGTTCGGCTCCCATGCCAATATAGACACCGCCAGAAGCCGAAATATTGCCAAAGCTGGCAACGATTTTGATTTTTTTGCGTAACCTCTTGAGGGCGCTGTAGATTTCTTGCGAATCTCCAACTGTACCTCCAGGACTATCGATGCGTAGGAGTAAAGCGGGAAACTTTCTCTCTTCTACGGTTTTTAGGGCTTCTAATACGCGCTTGCGAGTAGAACCCGCGATCGCACCAGTAATTTCAATCCGGGCAATTTGTTTGCGAAACTTGGACTTGAAGGGCCAGACCATGAGCAGTTAAAAAACCTCTGTAATACACTCAATATAAATTGCCCAGCGCTTAAACGTCGCACTTCGCTCTGTGCAAAAAAACCAGCAGCCATGATCCTATCGAAAATCTTAATAAAATTTTTAGATTCTCTATGTATTTTTATGGAAATATAAAGTTACAATCTTCATTAAGACTAGACTATTGACAACAATTGCATAGTAGTTTTTAACTATTGAGTAACTATTGATTATTTAATTAATATTTATTAAAACAAGTCAATTAGATAAATCCAGTAATACTAGTACCTATCTAGGTTAAAGATTGGCAGAATATTGATTAGTCGTCTTCTCACCATTAGGAGTCGATGCGTAAGATTTGATACCGATAATAAGCATAAGTATCAAATAGCGCCCCGACGAAACTACAAGTCAAACTAATGATGACAAGTCCATGAAGGGGATGACCACTGCCAAAGATGAAGAGAAAATGCATGATCCGAGTGGCGCTGGCCTCAGTTGCTCCTTGTAAAGCGGGAAAGTAACCGATGAGGGGCAAAAGGAATAATACGCCACCGACTAAGGACATGGGAGCAATAAAGCTAAAGAACATAGTCAGGAGCAGGGAGCGGAGAAAGTTGGTGAAAATAGACATTTACAGCAAGCTCCGTTGATAAAGTGAATAATCGCGAAAAAAAGCTAGATGTCATCTTCCAGAATAGGTGCGATCGCTCTTCATCAGACAATATGTCAAAAATCTTAAGTTTCCATTAAAAGAGACAGCCCCCTGTTCAATCAAATAATTTGAACCTTAAAAAGGCTAAAATCTGCTGAAACCCTGGCAAAACACAGCTTTAAGCCCATAATATTTCGTAATAATGTAATATAAACAAGACTTACGCAACTTTAGTTTCTGAGATGAGCTTTAAATTAAGTTAATGTTTTGCGGAGTAGGGAGTGGGGGAAGAGGCAGGGGGGAAGAGGCAG